>JAESRJ010000001.1 GCA_016764715.1 Kordiimonadaceae bacterium
ACACGCTGCTTTGGCCGGAGGGAGCACACCTGACATGGCAGTGAACGCATGTGTCAGCGTGTCGTAGCAAATGTAGGTCGTTTTCACATCCGCATCAGAGAGTCGTTTTGCATAGGCTTCACCCTGATCGCGCAAGGGGTCAAAACCCGCTGTTGCGACAATGGCGGGGGCCAGACCTGAGAGATCTTTTTCTCTCATCGGCGAGGCCCGCAGGTCTTCTAGATCTGCTTCACTGGACAAGGCTTGCTCGGCAAACCACGCCATAATATCTGAGGTTAGCGGGTAGACTTCGCCGCAGCTTTTCATTGAACCGGACTCATCGGCGAAATCCACGGCTGGATAGATCAACAATTGCACTTTGGGCTGATTGCCGCCTTTGCGTTTGATCTCTTGGCACACAACAGCCGACAACATACCGCCCGCAGAATCCCCCCCGACAGCCAAGGGCTGGAAGGAAGTGATGCCGAAGTCGCGGCGGTGTTCAGAAATGTAATCGTAGGCGTGTACTGCGTCATCGACGAAGGCAGGGAATTTGTTTTCCGGGGCCAAGCGGTAATCAACAGAGATAACTTCCAACCCGCTGTGATGCGCCATTTTAAGAGCAACAGCGGAATTCGCTGTGGGCGAGCCGAGCCAGTATGCGCCTCCGTGTAGATAGAGCAGTTTTTGGGTTTGATTTTTCAAGTTGGCGGGCGTGAAAATAGTGCAGTCAACACCGGCCATTTCTTCCTCGCGGCTGGTGAAGTCAAATTCCAAGAAGTTTGAGACGCTGCCCCACATGGCTTCCATAATCGCGCGGATCTGTTGCCTTACTGCGGGGTCGTCGTAATTGGGGCGCGGCATGCTGCCTTCGAAGGCAGCGATCATCATCTGCGCTTCTTCACTGGCGTCGGCTGGTGCTTTGGGAAAACTTTGCGGGGCAGGGTTCATGCCTGCCCGCGGTTTTACCAGCTCATCATAATAGCGTTGAAAACTGGCATTAACCACCGGTCCCCTCCACACGTTTCAGGTCGTCCTTAAACAGAATGCCGCCTTTCCAGTAGGCATACCCTTTCACCAGCGCCAGCGGTGTCGCAATTGTAAGCGCAAGCCGCAAGTTCGCAACGCCCTCGGCATTGGCTAGCATATCACTAAGGAAACCAACAAACAGAGGGCCAAGGCCAAGGCCTATGAGGTTCAAAACAAAAAACAGCATCGCAGAAGACATCGCCCGCATACGCGGTTCAACAAGCCTGTGCACGACCGCAATAGACGGCGCGAGATAGAGCGTTCCCATCACTGCAAAGAAGAAGTACGCCACAAGGGCTGCAGTTGTGTTGTCTGTTTGGAAAGCGAAAATGCCGAGCGGAATGCCGAACACACCAACCAGGCCCGGCAACCACAGGTACCAGCTCGGGTTATTACTCGCGTATTTATCCGTAAGATATCCGCCCATAAAGGCGCCGATCATGCCGCCAACGCCAGCCGTAGGGCCAAGTACAAGGCCAACTTCACTAGCGGCCATGTCGTGATAGCGGATGAGCAAAGAAGGCATGAAATTACTGCTGCCATAACTTACAAAAGCAGACATAGCGCAGCCAAAGGCCACGTAGGGAAAGCATTTCATGTTCTTCACAGCCGCAAGCGTTTCCCAAAAGGACGGCGGCTTTTTTGAGGAGGTTTTTTCGAACACACCGCGCTGTGGTTCAATAACCGTATAACGCAGCACTAGGGCCAGCAGAACACCGGGAATGCCGACAATCATAAAAGTGGCACGCCATCCGTAAATATCGACAAGAAAGCCGCCAAGAATAAAGCCGACTGTAACGCCCAAATATARRCCCGCTGTATARATGGCCAAAGCAGTGGCGCGGGACTTTTTGTCGAACATATCGGATATCATGGAGTGCGCCGGCGGGCTGCCGCCAGCTTCACCAACACCAACCCCTACGCGGGCCAATAGTAACTGAGAGTAATTTTGCGCAAACCCTGAAAGGGCTGTCATCGCGCTCCAAACCGTAAGGGACGCTGCGATGATGTTACGCCGGTTCATTCTATCAGCGAAATAAGCAATTGGAATGCCGACACTGACATAGAACATCGCAAAAGCTAAACCTGTTAAAAGGCCTAGCTGGGTATCGCTGAGCAACAGCTCATTCTTAATCGACTCTGACATGATCACCAAAATCTGGCGGTCGACAAAATTGAAAGTATAAACCAGCGTCAGTACTGCCAGAGTATAGTTACGCATTTTCTTTGATATGGCAGGCGTGTCCGCCGCTTGGTCTTCTTCCACTGGTGCGTTCCCTGAATCTGGCATCATCTCTCCCTAAGCCTAAAGAGGCTATCCRCGCAGTTTTATTGTACACGCCCTTCCCCGACGCGTTATAAAGGGTAGTGCCTTTAAAGCCGGTGGCAAGGGAATTCCGGGGGGAATGCGCGTTGAAGACGATCATCTACCAGTCACATGCGCCTGAAAAGCTGCKKCCMTGGCTAAMCCTATGTATCCGTAGCGTCCGCAAGTGGTCCAATTCCATTGGAGCTGACTATGAATTCCTAGATGATGAGCTGTTTGGCTATGCGCCCAAATGGCTACGATCAAAATATTTTGAACAACCAATAATAACTACAGATATTGCCCGGTTGCGCCTGATGCTATCAGCGCTTGAAGGCGGATACGACCGGGTAATATGGCTGGACGCCGACATGCTGGTGGTAGATGAGGCCGCGTTTGTGATCGCCGATAAGCCCTATTCCATTGGCCGCGAAGTGTGGGTGCAGCGCAAGGAGGGCAAGCTGCAGGCCTACAAAAAAGTCCATAACGCTTTCCTGATGGCAACCAAGGGCGATAGTTTCCTGCCGTTTTATGCAGATGCAGCAGAGAGCCTGCTTAGGCGGGCAGAAGGCCCGCTGGTCCCACAATTCGCTGGGCCAAAATTGCTAACGGCACTGCATAATACTGTGGGGCTGAACGTGCAAGAAAATGCAGGGATGCTAAGCCCGCTTGCACTCAATGACATATGCGAAGGCGGCGGTGCCGCGCTTGCAAAGACAATTTCTGGTCACCAAATGCCGCTGGCTGCCGTCAACATGTCGGCGTCCCTTTTGGGACAGGATGTGGACGGCGTTTGTAATACAGCACGTGATTATGAGCGCGCAATTGAGCTGCTTCTAGCGAACGGGTTCCCAAAATAAAAAAGGGGCCAGCAAACTGCCAGCCCCAATTCTCAATTCCTATAGAAGCTATTCAGCGTCAAGCTTGCCGAGCATCACTTCAACGGCTTTTTCCACCTGAAGGTCTTTRCCYTCWGCRCTKGAGGCAGGATCATTTTTCACTTTATAGTCAGGCTCAATCTGGAAGTTTTCCAGATAAGTACCCTTCATATCCAGCAT
Source organism: Kordiimonadaceae bacterium (assembly GCA_016764715.1). Classification (GTDB taxonomy): domain Bacteria; phylum Pseudomonadota; class Alphaproteobacteria; order Sphingomonadales; family Kordiimonadaceae; genus Kordiimonas. The sequence goes on from JAESRJ010000001.1 coordinate 3,373, forward strand.
GCCGACTTGCGGAATGCCAAAGGTGATATCACCAGAATGCAGGTTTTCCCACCAAACGGCTGTCATGGTGCCCGGTACAGGCATGCCGACCATTTCCCCAATGCCGAGCGCACGGTAGGTGAAGGGGAAGGCGTGTGCATCAGAATAATTGCCTTCGCCGATGATAAGCATGGAAGGTTTATACCACTGATCAAGCGGGTCGCCTTCATAAACGCGGCCCCGAACCTTCATTTTCAAATACTGTTTGCCGTTCAGCAATTTGGCAAGGTCATTGTGCAGCCAGCCGCCACCGTTCCACCGGGTATCAACAAGAATGGCTTCCTTGGCGAAGTTTTTGCCGAGGATGTTGGAATATGCCTGGCGGAAGCTGCGGTCATTCATACCGCGAATATGCACATAGCCAAGCCGTCCACCGGACAGTTTTTCTACAAGTGCCTCGCGGGATTTAACCCAGCGCTCATACATTAACTGGTTTTCTGCGCGGCGGCTGATGGGTTTTATCACCTCGTCGAAACTAGTGCCGTCTTCCTTATTGAAAGTGAGGCGCACGCGCTCACCGCCCCTGTGGTTCAGCAACTGGTAGATATTCTGGCTGCGGTCTAGCGCCACGCCGTCAATCGCGGCGAGCGACATACCAGCTTTCACACTACTGGACGCTTTGGAGAAGGGGCTTTTATCAAGCACTTCGTCGATCTTTAGTGCGCCGGATGTATCTGTGTAGTTAAACAGCAAACCAAGCGTGGCGGCACTGTCAGCGTTCCTGACGCGTGAGCCGTAATAGGCCCCCGTGTGGGACGCGTTCAATTCGCCGAGCATTTCTTCCATCATGCGGGCGAAGTCGCGGTTGTTACCAATGTTTGGCAGCTTGGCGGCGTATTCGGTTTTCAAATCCGCCCAATCAACACCGTGCATAGTGGGGTTATAGAATTTGTCTTTAACCTGCCGCCAGATGTGCTCGAAGAAATAGTCGCGCTCATCGCTGGCATGGACTTCCATCGACGCACTTAGGCTAACGCCTTTGCGCTTTGCGCTGGCACCGTCGAGTTTATATTTGGCAAGGCTGCCATTCGAAAGAATGAACAGCGATTTTTCGTCGTCGGAAAGCTCAAACGCTGCGCCGCGTGCACCCAGTTTGGTAACAAGCTTGGTCTCGCCTTTACGCAGATCCTGCATCCACAGGTCATAGCCATCTTCAAAGCGCGAGAGATAATAAAGCCTCTCACCGTCTTTGGTGAGCACCGCGCTTGATAAGTCGCTGGCGTGAACGGTTAAGCGAACGGTACGGTCTTCGATACCGTCCCAGTCGATTTTGGTGGGCTCGACTTTGTCTTTATCGTCCTCTTTGTCTTTATCGCCGTCTTTGCCTTCAGCCTTTTTGGCTTTCTCGGCTTCTTCCTTGGCTTTCTTTTCGTCTTTTTCTTTCTTCTTCTTTTTGTCCTCTTTAAGCTCTTTATTCAGCTCGYACTCTTCCTTGGAMATTGAGAATTTGTCGAAAGCATCCTGATTAAGGAACGCAGCCATCACATCAAATTCGCGGCCCCAACTGCCGTGGTCCCGCTGGCCGTAGCGGCTGCTGTACCAAAGCACTGCGTTGCCGCCTGAATGCCAGCTCGGCCCGCCGTCTTGGTATCCTGAGAGGCTGATGTCGCGCGGCGGGGCAGAGCCGTCCACCGGCACAATGGCGATATTGGTGATGAAAAGTCTGCCGCGCGGAGCAAAATCGATCGTCAGCCACTTGCTGTCCGGGGACCAGTCATATGTAATGTCGCCGTCGGCGTAGCTGTAGTTATGTTCTGCAGGCAGCGGAGTGGTGACTTCGCCGCTTTCGATATCAATTACTTTCACAGCGTCGCGGTTTGAAATGAACGCAACCTTTTTGCCGTCTGGCGAGAACATTGGCTGGAAGGCTTCGTTATCGGCTTCAAACAGGACGGTCTCATTGATCACGGTGGCGGCGAAGAAATATTTTTCGTCGTCAGAGGCGATTTTGCTCTGCATGATTTTCCATTTGCCGTTTTTTTCCGACGCGTAGACAATGCTTTTGCCGTCTGGGGCGAAATCAACCGAGCGTTCCTGTTCGGCGCTGCTGGTGATGCGCTTTGTGGTGTTGAACTCACTTGAGGTTACAAACACCTCACCGCGCGCTACAAAGGCGACTTCTTTGCCTTTAGGTGAAACGGAAAAATCGCGGATACGGCCAGATACATCAACCGTTTGAACGTCGCGGCCGTGGCCATCTGTGTTGATGGTGATTTTAATTTTCTTCGGTTTGTTGCCGTCCTTCACAGTGTATACYGAGCCGTGATGCAAATAGGCCATCAGGCCTTTTTTCGAAATTGATAGGCTGCGGACCGGATGCTTTTTGTAGCTGGTAACAGCCTGCCTGCTGCCGGAGGAAAGTTCCATCCGCCACACATTGAAAGTGCTGTCGGCTTCTTCAGAGGTATAGAAGATTTTATCGCCTTTGCCCCACACGGGGTTATGGTCGCCGCCGGCAAAATCGGTCAGCTGCGTATGCGCGCCAGTTTTGGCATCATACATCCAGATGTCGCGCGCGAAGGCTGAGGTGTCGTGCTTGCGAAGGTCGCTTTCCAGCGCCTTTTCTTCGCGGTACAGCAATTTGCTGCCGTCTTTGTTCCACTGAGCTTCTTGAGCGGGTGTTGTTAGCACCATCTCTGGTGTGCCGCCGTCCACGGAAATATTATACAGCTCAGGCAGGGAACCGCGCGGGAACAAGCTGGAAGACGCAGCGTCGGTGCGGCTGGAGCCAAATGTCACCATTTTGTCGTCTGGCGTGAATGAGAACGGCGTGTCGTTGGCATTATGGAACGTGAGCCGTTTYGCCKYGCCGCCWGASGAMGGCATYACAAATAYATCCATRCYGCCGTSYCKGTCRCTTCTRAAKGCRAGCAWCTTRCCGTCGTTTGACCAGACRGGTGARCCYTCCCAMGCWGCGTTYACTGTWAGGGGAACRGCRGTKCCGCCYTTTGYWGVCACTTTGTAGATRTCRCCYTTATNKRYARACKYKWTKRWWTWTYYKTTGRGCKAYWNTNYGMTGNGTANTGGMWCMRAWSKYCKWWSRMANNGRMWKCWWTGGYTRTRTGGCTTGCGCCCACCAGTAAAGTGGCGGCAACTGTGCATTTGATGATGTTTTTCATGTGCTCCCTCAATCTCCCGAAACTGGCCTTATCTGGCCTTTGGAAAGATCATAATCAATTTGGGGCGAACAGCTAGAAGATATGTATAAACGTTAGTTACTGAAGCGAGTTAAAAATCCCCAGGTGCGACTTGAAAACACGGGACGCCTTCGCGCCGCCACATGGCCACAACCTTGTCTCGGTCATCGTAAACAGCGTCCGGCCAAGTCCCGCAAGCGTGCAGCCAGCTTTGCTTCAGTTCGTCATCGGGAATGTTGTTTCTGGCGGGTCGCATATGAGTAAGAAGGGCGGGGTCAATGCCGTACTGCTGCAGCCAAACAATTGCCTCCGCCTTCACTGCGTCAGAGCGGCCCGACCATATCTCGATCCGGTGCCCGGCCGCTTGAAGTGCGAGAAGGCTTTTGATGACGGGCGTATTGGGCCCATCATCAACACATGCTTCAAAAAAATTGCGCCACTGCCTACTGCCATTGCTGACAAAATGCTTTCTGTGCTCAACAAGGGCAAGTGTACCGTCCAGATCAAACACATAAAACATTGTTACGGCTCAGCCTTTAATGCGCTGCAGCGTAGGTATCCACTGTGCGCCATACGCGCAGTAGGTTTCCGGACAGCATTTTCTTGATGTCCGCTTCGCTGTAGCCGCGCTTTAGGAAGCCTTCGATCAGGGCAGGGTAAGATGCCACATCTTTCAGGCCAACAGGCAGGCTGTCACCAACGCCGTCATAGTCAGAACCAATACCCACATGATCAACGCCGGCAATTTTCACCACGTGATCAAAATGATCAAGTACGTCGCTTAGGGTTGAGAACGGGTATGGGTTTGATTTGCCGTAATCTTCGTCAAACATTTTTCGAAGGTCACTTGAGGCCTCGAGGCTTTCAGCAGCTAGATACTTGGTATAGGCTTCGTCTCGGTTAGGACGGTATTTATTGGCCTCTTCGGTTACAAAAGACGAGCCGTAATTGATCATGATCACGCCGTCTTTTTCAGCCAGTGCTTTGATCATATCATCGTTCATGTTGCGCTCGAAACCTGGTGTGAATTTGCGGGCGGAGGAGTGCGATGCGATCATCGGCGCAGCGCTTACTTTTAGCGCATCCCAGAAAGCATCGTCAGACACGTGGCTGATATCAACCATGATCCCGAGCTCGTTCATGCGGGTTACCACTTTTTCGCCGAACTCGGAAAGACCATCCCACTTGCGCTTAACGTCGTAGGAACTGTCCGAAATATGGTTGGCTTTTGAATGGGTTAGCGTGATGTAGCGAATGCCGCGCTCAAAGAAATGGTCGAGATTCGCKAGGTCCCCMGAGATAGGYGCGCCGTTTTCCATACCGAGCGGTAATGCGATCTTGCCAGCTTTAAAGGCGGCTTCAAGCTCGTCCGGGTTGCGGGCGATCACAAATTTATCTGGGGCTTCGGAGACCATGCGCTCCACGATATCGATCATCTCATCGGCATGCTTCTTGGATTTCGGTGTGCCGTCATACTGGGCTGGCGTGTAGATAGACATAAAAGGCGCGTTTAAGCCGCCAGCGACTGCGCGCGGGTAATCAAAATCGCCGGTTTTGGTCGCGTGGGACACGTCTTCCCAGCCGCTGTTGAGGCGGTACGGCACATCTACATGGCTATCGATAATGATGGTCTCTTGCGCCAGCTTTTGAGCTGTTGCTTTATGATCGGCGTCGCTTGCTGTGCTTTCACCGCACGCTGCAACGGCCAAAAGTGAAATGCCTGCTAAAAGTGCTTTCATTGGAAATCTCCCCCTCCGGAAACTAATACTAGGCGTGAGCCCAAAAAATGATTGTCTTTGGGCTATCGCATAAAGGGGCTAGCAGCAAGGCCAGAGTTGAAACAAGAATTAAAGGAGGGCAGGTCGCGTACGGTTACGACATTAAAGCCGTAGCTGTTCGGAAGGTGATGAAAGAGGCGACATAGGCCAGCACAAACAAATATCCGAGCATGAACATCGCCCATTTCCAACCGCCGGTCTCGCGCTTGGTAACGGCGATGGTAGAGAAACACATCGGCGCAAAAACATACCAGATCAGGAAGGAGAGCGCCGTYGGYAGCGACCATGCGCCGTTGAGCATGCCKACKAGGCCTGCCTCAATTGCCTCTTCACTGCCTTGCAGCGAATAAACGGTGCCGAGCGCGGCGATTGCCACYTCGCGTGCTGCCATGCCAGGCACCAGGGCMGCAGAGATTTCCCAGTTAAAGCCGATAGGGGCAAAGATCACTTCGAGCCAGCCACCGATAATGCCGATATAGCTGTAGGCAACATCTGGTCTGTCAGCCCCTTCCGGTGGATTGGGGTAAATGGACAGCGCCCACAATACAATGGTCGAGATCAAAATGATGCCACCTGCGCGCTTAAGGAAAATGCGCGCGCGTTCGAAAAGGCCTGTGATTACAAATCGAAGATTAGGCATCTGGTATTTTGGCAGCTCAATCATGAAAGTATCAGACGGGCCTTTGGCTATCGTCCGYTTCAGAACKGCYGCAACAATAAGSGCRAARACAATGCCSAGYAAAAACARGCTAAARAGGACCAMRCCCTGCARGCCAAAKGGSCCCAGTACSGGGGTGTTTGGAATGAAGGCCGAAATGATCACCGTGTACACGGGCAGTCGCGCCGAGCATGTCATCAGCGGTGCGATCATAATGGTTGTTAGCCGGTCTTTAGTGTTTGAGATCGAACGCGCGGCCATAATGCCGGGAATTGCACAGGCAAAACTGGACAACAGCGGAATGAACGCGCGGCCATTGAGGCCAACCATCGCCATGAACCTATCCATAAGGAAGGCAGCTCTGGCCATGTATCCACTTGATTCTAATAGTAAAATAAACAGGAACAGGATGATAATTTGCGGCAAAAAGACGATAACTGCCCCCACGCCGCCGAGGATGCCGTCATTCAGGAAGCTGAGGAAGAGGCCTTCGCCGAGCACACTGCTGAAGAACGATTGCATGGCGCTAATGCCCCCTTCAATCAGGTCCATCGGCACTTCGGCCCAGGCGAAAACCGCTTGGAACATGATGAAGATAGAGGCGGCGAAAATGAAGAGACCCAACACGGGGTGCAGCAAAACATTGTCCAGCAACCGCGTGGCTTTGTGGCCTATGCCTTCACTGATGGTTACATCTTTGGCGATCTTGCGGGCGAAACGCTGGCGCAGCTTCAGTGTGTCGCCGTAATCTGCTGAGGGTGTAACTTTGCTGTTTAGGGCGGCTGCAACTTCTTTTTTAATCGCTTCAAGCCCGCGTTTGCGCACGGCAACGGTTTCAATCACTGGCACGCCTAGCCGTTTAGAAAGCAGCTCGATATCGATTTCAATCTTTTCGCGCTCGGCCAAATCAATCATATTGAGCGCAAGAACGATCGGAATGCCGAGGCTGCGAAGTTCGATGGCAAACCGTAGGTTTTGCTGCAGGTTTGTGGCATCTACGACGCATAATATTACATGTGGTTTTTGCTCGGTGTCGTGTGAGCCGGTCAATACATCGTGCGTTACAGCTTCATCAGGGCTGCGGGGCGTCAGGCTGTAAGAGCCGGGCAAGTCGATCAGYTCAATGCTRYTRTCACCGAGCAGGGCACCTGATCGGCGTTCTATAGTGGCGCCTGGATAATTCGCAACTTTTTGCCGCAAGCCAGTGAGGGCATTGAACAGCGCGGATTTTCCGCAGTTCGGGTTGCCGACAACAGCAACGAGAGACGCGCTCATGTTAGTTTAATCTTGATAAGGTTAGCTTCTTTGCGGCGGAGTGCGACTGTCATCGTGCCGACACGTACKGCGATCGGGTCTTTGCCGAATAGGCTTTGGTGCAGAAGTTCTACCTTCAGGCCTTCACCGAACCCAATTTCGCGCAGGCGGTCAATCATRTCAGCAGTGGTTTGGTCTGGGGCGTCGCCGAAAGCGTTTACCACGCCGCATGCACCTGGCTTTAAACTGCCAAGTGAGACGAGATCAGTTGGGTTACTCATGAATGCCGATGCCCTTTTGCGAATGCTTCTTACCTTTAACTGGCTTCTAACACGGACAGCTGGAGCTCGCAAGCTGGGTAAACACCAGTTGCTCAGGTTTCTTGACACTGCTTAACCATAGAGGCTGCTATGGGGTTAGGGCGCGTTGAGCGTCCTAACCATTATTCTTTTAAGTCCTGCTTAGCCAATCGTTGCACTGAGCATCCAATTTGCTTTTTCGTGTATTGTTAGCCTGTCTATTAGCAAACCTGCCGTTACTTCGTCGCCCTCTTCGGCGGCAGTGTTGACTAATGGGCGAATTCTACTTGCGATATAGCTGTGTGCATCAGCCAGGGCTTTTACCATTACTGTCGCAGTGGCGTTTTCGTCCCCGTCTGGGATGCCGCCAAGTTCTTGGTACGCTTTGAGGTTGGCCGGGGCTTTTTGGCCCAACATGCGAATGCGCTCAGCAATTCCATCAACCGCAGTGGCCAGCTCTGTGTATTGCTCTTCCGTTAGCAGATGGATGCTTTGGAACAGAGGGCCCGTGACGTTCCAGTGAACGTTTTGGGTGAGCACGTAGAGTTGAACGGTCTCAGCAAGTATAGGCTTCAGAGCGTCAGCGATTTTGATCTGGTTGGGTCTCTTTGTCATGGTGTCAATCCTTTGCTTGTTTGCTGACACCAATATGGAGCGCGCCTATAAATCTATCCAACAAGTTAATTCGTATATTTATATCGTTAAAATCGATTGATAGAGGCGCACATGGATTTTCCCCATAAGCACTTGATTACCGGATAAAAAATACAGACTGAGCAAAGAAAACATATAGGTTAAAGGATACTATGCGACTATAGGTTTGTGAAATCAGTGCTGATAGCCAATTTTGGTGGGGGACGCTTTATGAAATTTTTACCGAAACTTTTTGTTTCAAATACACAGGCTTGTATTTTTAAACTTGCTGGCCAAGACGATTTGTTTTTCTTTGACGGTCAGCGGCGTAGGAAAATCAACAACATCATTGGCTTGCCTAAATTCAAATCTCAAATATGCGGGAGATGATTATTGTCTCTTATCATCCAAATCAAAGCCGAGGGTGTTTTGTCT
>JAESRJ010000206.1 GCA_016764715.1 Kordiimonadaceae bacterium
CCGGTCAAACCCACCTATCCAAGCTCATGCTGCTAAATTACTAATGTCTGTGCAAAGCAGGCGTGCATCTGCTTGGGTGAAGGGCGAATACACGTTGACGGCCTGTACAGTTTTTTAGGACCGGCTCACAGGATTATAATCGATCACCAACCCACCGTCTGTTAGATAGGCTTCAAGGCGTTTTAGCTGCGTGATCCCATATTGAAGGGGCCCGGCTAAAGCTGATTTGCCGCTATCAAACGCGCGTGCTGCAGAAATCGAATGTTCAGGGAGCAAATGTTGAAGTCAATGAGGCTGCGGATGATCTGCGATCAATCAAGGCGTACTTTGCGGGGGCTGTTGTTAGTTGTGGTTGGCATAACTCTGGATACCCTACCGGCTTACTGCTGGAAAGCCAATTTAGATGGCTGCACGGCCTGATTTGTCACCCTAAGTAAGCATGCAGGTAATCTCAGGGGTTGAAATCGACCTACTGGCCAGTTTCGAACCAAAGGCACTAAGAGTTTAGGGTTTGTGATTGGGTGCAATTACGGTACACTTCCTGGTGGATTGATGAGTGGCTTTCATAAAGTTTGTCAATGACAAGTATGAGAAAACTACTTAGGTGGTTCGGGGAGTGTCGTAGCGAAAGAGAGTTACTATGCCAGATATGAAAGTCATAACACTGGCTCTGTGTTCATTGTGCTTTTCTCAGCCAGGTTATGTCAGGGAACACCCAGATGAAACGCTGACAATCTTTACGGAAAACTTGCCGCCGCTCAATTATGAAAAACATGGAGAGGCCAGCGGGTTAAGCGTCGACCTTCTGTTGGAAATATTCAACCGTAGTGGCATAAAGGGGCGTCGGCAAGACGTCGTGGTAGCTCCTTGGTCCCGTGGCTACGCGGAGACACAGCGGCGTGAAAATACGGTGCTGTTTTCTGCCGTTCGAACACCCTTCAGAGAAAATTCCTTTAAATGGGTAGGACCAATTGGTGTGTCACGGCAGGTACTCGTCGCACGAAAAGACCAAGGGATTAAACTGGCTAAAGGCACAGACTTCAGTGGGTATAAATACGGCATAATGAAGCGGTCGAGTGGGGAACAGCGGCTCTTGTTAGCCGGCGCCGATCCAAGTCGCTTTATTTATGTTAACACACCGCAAAGTGCTGCCCACTTACTTGTGCGTGGTCGTGTTGATGCCATTGTCTTCGACCAACTTGTGGCTTTTTGGGTTATCCAGTCTCTTGGGTACAAGCGATCAAATTTTGAGATCGTTTATGCTTTTGATCAACTTTACTATTATTATGCTTTCAGTAAGCAGACCGATGATGCTTTGATAGGTAAAATGCAAATAGCGCTTGATGTTATTCGCTCAGATGGAACATTGGCTACTATTGCCAAGAAACATTTGGAGGGGGCATCGGATGCATTCCTGCAAAAACTGGAATAAATCCTTGTCGCTATATTCACAGTTGGCCGGGCACGGCGGTAACCGCCCGCGAACGTTGACTGACCATGTAAAAGCCACACGCCCACAAACTATATAGACTGGGTATGTAGGGAATGCCAAAGTTTGCAACTTAGTAACCGCCYSASCAANTATCTGCYGCCTGAACGMCKTACTCCANNNACTNTCGNNCCGCCTYTTGCCTGCCATAAATCATATGGCCCTTATCCAAGCGAGCACAACGCCCTCTTTGCTAAAATACGTGTAAATTACGACGCTGAACTTGGATAGTTGGGTTTGCCCGCGCGCTTACTATACACCTATGTGTAAGACACAGGTCAAGCGTTCAAAATGATCTGAAAATTCGGAAATTGTATAACCACAAAGGGCTGAAAAAAATGACCCACAGGGGGCAATGAGCCTTTTCCGGCCTTCAGAAATCTCAGAATTTTCGCCTGATTCTAGATCGCAAAACGGACAGTACCCACTCCTTCAGTTTGATACGCAAGTTCAGTCCAGCTCACAGAATAATAAGACACTATTCTTAATAGTGTCTTATGCGCGCTCAGCTTCGCCACTAGATTGCGGCTCAAGTGGAGGGCTGCTCTTGGCGAGAAACAGCCCTAAGAAATCTGACCACCTACGGCAGCTACGTGATCTGTAAGCGGTCAAACTGCCTGTCAGGATGAACTCGGCTGCTTAACCAATAGTAGGCATTCCTGATGGCTGCATTCGTTTTGGAATCCAGCAACCCAGAACATGAGGCACCGTCACTTTTTTATTCGCAGCGAACAAGCCAAGATTCAAAGATCTCCGTGTTATGGAGTGCCTGAACCTATATCGATGAAAGATACAAAATCAAAATGAGAACTTCGGGACTCTTTAATTTGTGTCTTCGTAACACTCTCTGTTCGTACATAGCCCACTACGTTACTGATAATGCCCTGGTCATCAGCCATTGGTAAAAACAGGTGGTGTAGGAGGTGCGATTCTCCATTTGTTTGCTGTATGGTCCGCAAGCTATCTCCGCCACATGGATGGCCGCAAATAGTTACCAGGTGCTCGCCAATAGCCGCGGCCTGCTCTAAGGGAAAGAGAGACATATAATCAACACCCACAAGGAGTGCGGGAGACATCTTCTTTATGTCATCGCCAAGAATGCAAATATGAAGCCCGCCACCTTTACGGCGTTTCAGCAGCACAGCGCCTGATTTAAGGTTATCCGGAAACGACTGTTCAAATTCCGTTGCGGACGGAACAACGTTTCCATGCCGGCTCAGGCCTTTCCACCAATCCAGAAACTGAAAAAACTCTTTGGGCCAATGCATACCGTAACCTCGTTTTTTATAGACGCCGCCAGGGATAGCTGGATTTATGGCGCCTCAATATAGGAAGGAGCTCAAGTTCCATCGATTGATGATATGCAGCAATAGCTTTTCTGCGCAAGCGCAAACGTTTGAGAGTTAATTCAGGTGACCGCTCCTGGCGAGAAGGTGACGGTGCTTAGCTTGCCGCGCAATGGCCGCTTACGGCCGGTAGAGCGGACTATCGCACCCGTAGCTGGAACGGCTGCCTTTGACCCAAGGCGGACTCCTTTGCACTGCCAGCCCCACGTGCTTCGACCCTTCAAGCACCTAGTGTTCTCTTCTGAGTTTCAAAATACTCGATGGCACTGGGCTACACCACCTCAGGGGCCTGCAAGGGTACTTTCAATGTTACGGTGGTTCCTGTTCCGGCTTGGCTATCGAGGTGCAGTTCCCCCATCGATTGCTGCATCAAGGCATGGGCAGCAGTCAGGCCTAGCCCCATACCATCGTGCTGGCGTGTAAAGCTCGGATCTTCGACTTCCAGGGCCAGTAAAGCTGTAATAACGAAGCTCTGATCAATGCCCTTACCATTATCAATAACAGCTATGTTTGCCATGTTCTCCATAAAATCAATGGTCACGGAAACCTTAACTTCGCCGTTGGGCTCCGTTGTGAATTTGAAGGCATTTTCCAGAACATATTTCAAAGCCTTTTTAAGGTTCTGTCTGGAGAAGTTAACCAAAGTGCCTTCGGGCCCTAGTGAAATCGAGGTGTTTCGCCCACCGTGAGTGTTGAGTGCGACCAGTAAGGGCTCTATCTCGCTTTGCAGGAACTGGTACAGATTAAATGCGTCCTTGACGACCGCCTCATGGCTGGAAGAGACTTCAATTGCTTTTTCAACCTTGGCTAACAGCTCCAACCCTGCGGCTTTTATAGGCTCAATTGAAGACAGGTCATCTGCGTATTTGGGGTCATAATATAGCAACTCGGTAAAGCCCAAGATATGATTGAGCGGAGTTCTTAGTTCGYGGTTCATGTTGGAAATGAAAAGCCGCCGCGCCTCGGCTGTCGCTTCAGCTTGTATCTTTGCGTCAACTAGCTTCAGACGGTCACTTTTTGCCTTGAAGGCCAGCGACAGGGTCGCCGCCGCAAGCGTAAGCATGCGCGTTTCCAGCACAGTCGGCGACCGGATTTCGCCGTAATAAGCTGCTATAGTCCCAACAGCCTTACGCGCTGCATTCAAAATAGGAAATGACCAACAGGCCTTTATGCCCTCGCCAGCGGCGAGGTCTTTAAACGCGACCCAGTTGGGATGATTGCTCACATCATTCACAATAACCGTTTCGCCGCTATATGCTGCGGCGCCGCATGATCCAACTGCCGGCCCTATTTTAACGCCGTCAATCGCTTTGATATAGGCTTTCGACAAACCTACGGCAGCTACATGCTTTAAAGCGCCACTTCTTGTGGCACTTAACACCGAGATGTTCATTTGGGGGTCAATATTGGAAAGCCCCTCAACAATGGATCCACAGGCTTTATTGAGACCCATGCCTCTGGAAATTCTGTCTAACGCCTCTCGTTCTGCATCTCCCAGTATGTTCGATAACTTTTGCCGGGTGATGTCGGTCCAGACAGCAAAATATCCTGTAATTCGCCGCTGCACGTTAAAGAGCGGTGAGAGCGTACTTTCACCCCAATAGAGCGCGCCCGCTTTTGACCGGTTACAAATTTCGCCCTGCCAGATTCTACCGCCCGATATGGTTGCCCAAATATCCTGCCAGTAAGTGTCAGAATGAAGCCCTGAATTGACTAGCTTGTGGGTGTGCCCGATCAGTTCTTCTCTTGAATAACCGGAAACCTCACAAAATTTGTCATTCACTTCGAGGATGCGGCCCGATTTGTCGGTTCTGGCAAGTATCGAGTGGCGGGACAGTATTTCAAACAAGTCGCTGGACAAAGTGGCAACCGCTTCTGTACCAAAGTCTACTTTACTTCGCATCCCGCACTTCCACCAAAAATTGTTCAGATTGAGATTTTAGCAAAGATATTTGCCGGTCAAGCTCAGATGCGGCAGTATCAAGTTCATCTGCACGTCTCATGGTTTGGTTTGCAGTTTCACTTACACGGCCAATGTTGGTTGAAACTTCCTGCGTTCCTTTTGAGGCTTCCTGAATATTGCGGCTGATTTCCATCGTAGCCGCGGATTGCTCTTCGGTCGCGGCGGCGATCGCGGCGGCAATTTCACTCAATGAGGTGATGGTATCTGAAATGCTGCCAACTGCCGTGACCGTTGAGCCGGTATTGTCCTGAATGGACTTGATTTGTGAACCAATTTCGCCTGTTGCACTTGCTGTCTGCTGGGCCAAGGACTTGACCTCAGAGGCAACCACGGCAAAACCTCTGCCTGCATCGCCCGCTCGTGCGGCTTCAATTGTCGCATTAAGCGCCAGCAGGTTGGTTTGCTCGGCAATTTCATTTATCAAATTAACGACCTGGCCGATCGTGCCTGATGCGGTTTGCAGCGCGTCAATCATTATGGCAGCCTCATTCGCCTGTTCGGAGGCGCTTACCGTTTTGTCTGTAGATGTTGTGACCTGGCGGGCTATTTCTTCCACCGAAGCGGATAGCTCCTCTGTTGCTGAAGCCACCGTTTGCACATTAACCGTTGCCTGTTCGGCAGCCGCGGCAACTGTTGTCGACAGCCGCTGGTTTTCTGCCGCATATTGTTTCAACTGATCTGCGGTTTGTTTGGTTTGAGCGACCGAAACCATAAGCTCGGTAATGATGGCCATAACGCTCTGCTCAAAGGAACAAGCGATCGACTCTCGGTGCGCAATTTGCTGTTGCTCGGCGTCGCGCATGCCTGTGGATATCTTGTTGATTTGTACCGCTCCAAGCCCGTAGGAACCAGCCATGCCTTGCGGCAGGAACTGCCTATAATAGAGGCCTTCTGCAGCGGCCTCACGGATAAAGGCATCGGTGAGGTCGAACATCCCGTTTAAGTCTGACAAGACCGGTGACAGGTCAACGCGCTTGTCCCAGCCGGTAATTCTGGCTTCCATATCCCCTTTTCTAATCCGGGGAGCAATATTTGCGACTTCTTGAAATGCCTGCTCATAGCGGGCAGCCTCGTGTTGCGCGGCTTCCAGTGCAGTTTCGAGCTCGTCGATACGGATTTGAGCTTTTTGTTTGCCTGTAATAAAATCAAACATGTCTATTTCCCCGTTGACCAGATGAACTCTGCATAGGACTTGCCTTGCTCTGCTAGGAGGCCCCCCAGCAACGCACTGCTCGCAGCGAGGCCTTGTTTGCTGCTGCTGTAGCGCGCTTCTTCATCCAGGAGTTTTTGGTACAGGGGTCTGATTTCCGAGACACCGCGTTTGCTTGGCGCTCTGCGGTTGGAATGATAGCCAATAGTCTTGCCGCTTGCGTCAACAGTAGGCGTTACATGGGCAATGACCCAATAGTATTTTCCGGTCGCTGACATGTTTTTTATGTAAGCAAATATCTCTTGTTGTTGGCCTAATGTTTTCCACAAGAGATTAAAGACAGCGCGCGGCATGTCAGGATGGCGGATGATGTTGTGAGGTTGGCCAAGCACCTCGTCGGTGGACATTTCCGCGGCCCGGCAAAATACATCGTTTGCGTATAGGATACGGCCCTGAAGGTCAGTCTTTGAGACAATGATTTCATCCGCGAGAAAAGCTAATTCTTCGTCAACGGGTCTTGCTTTTTTTTTAGACACATAAACTCCCGAATTTGTTTGTGCCTAACTTCGTATAAGACAATTAACAAAACGTGAAGAAGGTAGTTCTGGGTAGATCGCTGTTGGCGACAATTCATGAAAAACTTAATACGTACAATGCGTTATATTTATGTCACCAAATCGTGAGAAACGTAATTTTTATTGTAACAAATGTAATCTTTGCAAAGTGGCTGGCGGCCCTGCATTTTTCATCGCGAAGAGGCCCCTAATCAGCGTAAATTCAATTTCAGTACTAGCGGCCGCTTATGGCTAGAAGCAGACGTAATCCGCGAATCCGTGGAACGGCGACAATTGAGTAGAAAACGGATTATTGTCGCATGTCGCAGAGATTTTTGAGGACTGGGCAGACCAGAAACCGGCCTTGGCTTTTGCCCGCCGTAGTACCCTGACGAACTGGCGCTGCCACCCTCCAGCCGTAGCTGACAAGGTCCAAACACGCGTCTTTGACCTCCTTAGCGAACAAAGCCTCGTATAGGTCCGAGCTTTTGCAGGTCACGTACACTAAATTCAGAGAATCCAAGCCTGTTCTGCGTCAGTTAGCCAATAGTATTTAACGCACGGGGCTAATGATTGTGAAAGTTACTGATACTTAGTAATGCTGCATGCGCCCGTCGAATACCCTTAGGCAGCGCCTTCCAGCCGGTTGTCGGTGAAGTTCCAGGGTAGTAGCTCTTCGATCCGGTTGATCGGATKGTCTGCAATAGTGTCGAAAACCCATGTCAAGTATGCCTGCGGGTTGATACCGTTGAGTTTTGCTGTTTCCAGTAGAGTATAGGCTGCAGCGGCGCGTTCACCGCCTTTATCTGATCCGTAGAACAAGAAGTTTTTTCGCCCTAACGCGATGGGCCGCATGCAGCGCTCTGCTGGATTGTTGTCGATCGCCAACCTGCCATCGATCAGATAGACCTCCAGTCGTTTCAGTCGGGTGATGCCGTAGCGAATGGCCCCGGCCAAAGGTGATTYGGCAGGTATTTTGTTCAATTGGATCGGCAGCCAGGCTTGCAAGGCTTTGAACAGCGGTTTGGCATGCTCCTGCCGCACCGGACGTGCGCGCCGGAGGGCAATGTAACCTCAAGACAATCCAGACCGGAAGCGCAGTTGCCCTCAGGCGGCACTGCTGGAGACGCTTCAACCTCAACCGGTACCAAACACACTTCCTGACCTGTTTCCGCCGGTGCGGATACAGAAGCAAATTGCTGACGCCAAACATATAAAAGCTTCGGGTTTACACCGTGACGTCGTGTCACTTCGGACATCGGTCCATCCGAAGCTTCAGCCTCAGCAACTATCTGCTGCCTAAACGTATTGCTCCACCTGCTGTGCCGCTTCTTGCCTGCGATAAACCATATGCTCCGTATCCAAACGAGCACAACGCCCGCTTTGCACAGCCATTAGTAATTTAGCAGAATGAGCTTGAATAGGTGGGTTTGCCCAGTTTGCTTAAATATACGGCTAATTTGTTATCTGGTGGCCGGTCATCAACTCTGAAATTGAAGGGAGAAAGACCAATTTCCGCATTCTTTCAGTCTTGAAGGAAAATGGGCCAGATATCTGTCAGTGCCCCTTCGGCGCTTACATGTTTGCCCGGTTTAAGCCGGCCGGGTGTTAGAAATAAATTTGCTATCGCCGAATAGGCCTGTTCTTTCGTAACACCAATTGTTTTCAATATTTGTAAGTCAAATGCTCGACAATCAGAACCGATAGAGAAACGGAACGCTATCTCACCAGCCTTAYGTTTACCTGGYCCAGGTGAAAATTGACCTAGGGGATCAAAAGCAATAATTTTGCCGCCCCCTCGTTGAAACTTAAAGCGATCAGCAACACTTCGGCAGGCTGTATGGTAGTCACCCATCTTGTAGTTTACTTCAATAAGCCGTCTATAAGTCGTGCCAATGCGCCGGGCTGTCCACCGCTCCTTCTTGTCGGACGTTAAATAAATCGACAATGCTTTTTCGTAGGCCCCTACGGCTACTGCATTTGCATTAAGGGCACGTTTTACTTCAGCGAACTGGAATAATATACCTGCGGCGTCGAAAGCGCTCCCCTCAACCCTATATTCCTCCAAGAGAGCCATACTCTTAAGGGCCCATGCTTCTGAGGTCTCAATTTGGCCTTCTCGTCTAAAGAGGTAAGCTAAGCCCATGTCTTGTCGGGCCTGGAGGAAGCTCCCGTTTGGGCGGTGAGATGCAAGTAAGTTCTGGGTTAATTTATACCATTCATAAGCAATTTCAGGCTCGTTTCTTACTGAGGCTTCATCAGCGGCCAAAATTAGCGGTGCAATATGTATTTCGTCTCCTTGATCGTAGGCGAGATTAAATAGGGCTAGGGCCTCTTTGAATAATTCAAGCGCTACAGGTTCCTGATAAGTTGCAGCGGCCTCTGCATAGGCCAAAACGATGGGGGCTAAGCTTTTTGGATTATCGCTGTAAATATTTTGACCAATTTCATATATTTTGCCCGCCAGTATGAAAGCGACGGCATCATCATTCAGTGACTTTGCATCCGAAAAAGCAAGTTGCTGCTTATAAAGTTTTTCGGTCAATGTGGTCTCGTCGGCTGCTGCGACGAATTTGGTAAAAACCAAAATTAACAGTGTGATAACTACTAGATTTTTCATGCTACTTCCCCAATTGAGCAAAACCTAACAGGTAATAACATAACCTGTCAATGACAGTAAGCTCCTGCTGGAGCTATGATGTCTGCATCCGCTGAATTTGGCTCAAAGGAGCGGTAACTATTTGACTAACTGTCCCTATCCAGGCGGACCAAAACCAAACATCGGCCAACCATAAAACGGTAAAATGTGCTAAGCATTGTAAATAAGGAAAATTGCTAGATACGAGTATATCAATAAATGTGAGTTCTAATTTGGAAGTATTGAGAAGCTTTATGGATGTACGCCCATTTTCAGCAACTATGCATTGTTTAAGCGGCTGTCTTGTTGGTGAAGTTATGGGCTTAACTATAGGCGTCTTCCTCCAATGGCCTGCATGGCAAACTATCTGTCTCGCTACGGCGCTGGCTTACGTCTCTGGCTACGCGCTAGCTCTATACCCAATAGTTTCAAAGAAAATTGGGTTGCTCGGTGCGATCAAAACCATCTGGTTGGCCGAAACCATTTCAATCGGCATTATGGAATTGGCTATGAACTCCGTTGATTATCTTATCGGCGGTGTCGATGCGGGCTCCGTCTTTGAACCCATTTTTTGGATTGGCCTAGCGTTTGCTGTGTTGGCTGGGTTTTTGATTGGGTATCCGGCCAATTTTTTCTTGATAAAACATGGGCTGAAACGGGCGTGCCGTTGAAAAACAAAGCACCATACTTTGTAGTGAACAAACACAACAAAGTATGGTTTCTGGCTCACGTCAGGTTTCTAAGTCTTGAAGAAGTCTATCAAAATATTCCCGATTAAGAATGGCTTTTCCTGAATGGCCCAATGCGTCCCTTGTTCCAGTTCAATCCTTTTGCCGTGTTTAAGAAACCGAGAGCTTCGCCGCGCTAATGCGATCGGGCTAAAGGCGTCATCTGGGGCAAGTACCATAAGTGAAGGCACAGAAATTTGACCAGTGCCAACTTCAAAGTCAAAGTTTGCGTTGGCACGGTACCAAGCCCCCATGCTGTTAATTGCACCGTCTTGATCCCAAGCGGATCTGAACTGATCCATTTCAGCTTCGGAAAATGTTTCTGGTAACGACGTTTTTCTTAGGTTTGATGCAAGCAAATGCCAGTTCCCCAACCGCCCTACAAAGCCCGGAAGCAAAGGGATCTGTAGGAAGCTCCGGTACCAACTGATCGACTTTCCGTCTTCCTCAAAATCTTTATGGGCATAAGGGTGAGGCTTATTGATAACCGCAAACTTCTCAATCCTTTCGGAATGTAGGAGGACTGTCCACCAAGAAACCAGTCCCCCAAAGTCGTGGCCAGCAAGGTAGACTTTTTCGTACCCCAACGCGTCTGCCAAGCCCACGACATCCCCCGCCAATTTGTCTAGTCTGTAGGCATCGACCTCCGTTGGGTGGTCAGACAAATTATACCCGCGCTGATCAGGAACTATGACACGAAATCCAGCTCTGGCGAGTACTGCCATAGGCCCCCGCCACGCATACCAAAACTCTGGGTATCCGTGTAGCAAGATGACCGGCTTACCCTCTGCTGGCCCTGCCATTACGACATGAAGTTCAACCTCGCCCACCCTTACCATACGGGCCTCAAGTTCGATGTTTAACTCCAGTGAAGCCGCAACCACGGCATCCCGTTCGGGCTGGTTTCCTGAAAGGTGCCCGCCTATTAAGGCTACGGACAACAGAGCGGCGGTCAGAAAAACTGTTTTTTTCTTCATAACTTATTCCTATCTGGCTGTATCAGTGCTCTATTGCTGGTTATCTCGAATTTGATCCGTGATCAGCGCGCTATAGTCCACACTCTCTTGTTTTCTAAAAGGCTGAGCCAGTTGTTTGAGGTAGGAAACGGGGTAGTTAGGTTGCGCTGCGATACCCAAATCCTCTGACCCAATAACCTTGCCCTCATCATAAAAAGCGGTACCCAGCAAATGATCGGTGAATGTGGTGAAAAGACCAAAATTCACATCGCCTTCTTCTCCGGTTTTCAGGTGATGAAAACGGTGGAGGACGTTGACCACAAGAACATGCCTTAGAGGACCAACGAAATAGGCGACATTTGAGTGCTGTAGAAGGAGTTGGAGCAAAACGGCTACGATCAACAATGACAGAACGTCCTGCGGTATTCCCATCAAAAGAAGCGGCGTTGTGCCAGCCACTGTTTCTAGAAGTTGGTGTAGTGGGTGCTTCATCAAACCATTAAACCCATACATGCGTTTAATACTATGATGGACCGCGTGCAGCCTCCATAATGCGTCAATCCGGTGACTAGCATAATGTGCAAGTGTAATACCTATATCAGCCAAGAATATCGCCATAACTAGCTGCAGCCATTTCCTGCAGTTTTCAGGAAATGAGGGGTTTGGGCACCAAACCTCGGGATCCTGGGTTTGGACGCTCTGGGACTGAAACTAGGGGGTTTCGAAGGGGGGGTTTGG
>JAESRJ010000207.1 GCA_016764715.1 Kordiimonadaceae bacterium
TGCATATGTGCGCCCGCAAGCGCAAATCGCAGTTCGCCGAGCCCTTCCTGACCCTTGTGCGCTACAGCATAATATTTGGCTTTGCGCGGCAGATCAGAGGGCGAATAGAAATCAGAACCGCTGCCCTGGGCGCTGGCTTTCAAATCAAACACAGCCGCGTCTTTGACAAAATTCGTTTCAACTCCGCGAAATAGACCCAAAGTCCATGCGATATCATCATACGGTGGCACATCGACTTTTTTCGGAAATTTCTGGTTCTCAAACAGCATTTTTGCAAGCGGACCATACGGCTGGTTGAGCTTGATCACCGCATCACCTTTTGCGACTTTTATGTCGCCGTACGTGGCTTTGGCTTCGGCAATACTGACCTCAATACCTTGCTCGATCACCAGATCGATCAACTCCCTAGCCGCCCCGCTATCGCGCTGATCATGCGCAATAACAATGGCTTTCATATCGCCTTTTGCCGCAGCCGCGACCGCATCCCGTGATTTGGTGTAAAATCCGGTGACCAGCTGGCGCGCATTTTTGGAAGCATAATCGAGCGAGGCATAAACGCCACTCGACATATAATTCACGTTATTGCGCATCGACCACAGCGTTTCCTCTGCTGGCGGGCTGGGGCGATACCAGGTTTTTTCAGTTATTTTCTTGCCTGACATGCGTACATCGCTCAGGTCGCGGAGCATGGTCTCGGAGCCCCCATTTCCGAATGTTTCGTAGAAACGGCCATTGGCGTTGCGGTTATTGGTCATCCACAGCATATATCCAGGCCACCAGCCAGTGTAAAACCCCCAGGTCCAGACCCCGGGCATGCCCTTGGAGGTCAAACTGGTAACTTCATAATTGGCAATTGATGCCCACTCGGAAACCGTTGTCGGGCTGATAGCTGGGTTGTAGGGACCGGTACCGGTCGCCACATACAAATACGCCACGCTTTCGTGCAAATCGAGCGACAGCGTTGGTTTATATTCGAGGAACGCCTTAAGGTAATTCTTGGTGATCGGCTGTGTCAGTCCGATTCCGTCGCGGTTATTGTCGTGAAACGTATAGCGGCCCCAAAACGGCGGGCTGCTGGACGGACGGTCATAATAATCGGTGCGGCCTTTATTATGGGCTTTGAACCATTCAGTCGAGCGGTTACGGCCGTCGACCTCGAAAACCGGCGTTATCATGGTGATGACATTTTTGCGAATGTTCTTGAACAGCTCACGCTCTTCGGCGGTCAGCCGGTAGGCGATTTCCATCACTGTTTCGGGTGGGCCGTATTCGCTAGAATGCAGCCCTGCGGTGATCCAGTAGATCGGCTTGGCGCCGGCAATGGTGGCTTTGGCGTCAGCCTCGCTCATGCCGCGTGGGTCTGCGAGCGCATTCAGCCGGGCTTTATAATCACCCAGGTTTGCGAGTGTCTCCGGGTCGGCGATGATGATYGCTATCATCTCTCGGCCTTCGGCTGTTTCGCCCAAGCTTATTATCTGCGCGCGGTCGGTCGCAGCAGCTATCGCGCGCATGTAACCGTGGATTTCAGCGACGTTGGTCATCTCGCCAGGGCTACCCGCTATATAGCCGAGAAAATCACGCGGGCTCGGGATTGTCGGGTGATCTGGGATTGCCGAAACCCAGTCATTGAGAAATCGTTTTTCGGTGGTTGCCGTGCGAATGGCCTCGCTCGACACTTTATCGACAGGCAGGCCGCCCAATGTCGCGGGCATTTCGTTGTCGACTTGTGCTTGCAGGGCAGGGGCAGATAGGCTGCCCACCAAAATTGATGCACCTGCAAGCAAGCGCCATTTTTGTTTGAGCGACATAAGTTCCCCCTTTAGAATTAATTTCCTGAAGGCTAGTGCAAATGTCAGAGTAAATCCACGCTAAAGCGAGACTCCTGCGTTGGCCCGGTTTGTTGGTAGCGGTAAGGGGCTGCTTTGGGTCATTTTCCGCCATTCCAATGGGAGACAAGTAGCGTATGCTTTTCTATGTGATAGCCGCTGTTTGCTGTCCAAAACATTAAGTGAAACATCGAGGGGACGGCTTGTTGAGTGCGCCCGAGGCTAAGGGGCCGGAATTTTTCACTAACTGTGGAATTTGGCGGTTTTAAATCACTAATTCTGAACAAGTGAATTACAATTCTTGAACAAATGCGCCGTTTTGGCCCTATTTTTACTCACTAATAGCGAAAACCCACAATTTAGGGGTCGTTTTTCGTGCCCGTGACCATTGGGCCTTGGATGTGGGGTGACGTCATACTTATATGCAATATTGGTACTGGCCCTATCTCCCCAAAAGGCTGCAATAGGTGGTCCAAAGAAATTGTTTCTGCATGGACGCTAGATTTTCGATATTGCTATAGGCGGGGCTCCTAATTGAAATTTTCCTTTGGTGGCCTATTCTTAGGATACTAGCTATTGGCTATCCTGTTTTACTGGCAGCAAACTTGGGGAACGCGCTCGTGCTATCTGCCAAGCTGAAATGCACTGGATTTCAAGGCGTCTGCTAAACTGACTATTTTCTGTAAACCATTAAACTGCGAGACATCGATTATGGATACTTCATTCCAGCTTTTTACCAAYATTACCTCAGACGGGGAATTGCAATTAACGTGTAATGAGGTCGACGTGCCTGCGCCGAAATCCCATGAGGTTATTGTGCGCATTGAAGCCGCTCCCATTAATCCATCTGATATGTGGCCGATGTTTGGGCCTGCCGACCTCAGTCAAGCTAGCTTTGATGCCAGCGCGAAAAAACTCACAGCACCGCTTCATAAAGGGATGCTTCGCCGCATCGGCTCGCGTTTAGATCAGGTGCTCCCTATTGGTAATGAAGGAGCTGGTACGGTTGTCGCTGCAGGCGACAGTGAAGGCGCGCAAGCTCTTCTGGGTAAAACTGTGGGCATWTTGTCCGGCGCTGCGTATTCGCAGTATGCTTGTGTGCCATTTCAAGCGTGTCTTGCGCACAATGAAGGCACGAGCGCGCGGGACGCAGCGTCCTCCTTTGTTAATCCGTTGACTGCACTGGGCATGGTCGAGACCATGCGTATGGAAGGCCATACTGCGCTGGTACATACAGCCGCGGCGTCTAGCCTCGGCCAAATGCTGAATAAAATTTGTCTCGACGAAGATGTGCCCCTAGTCAATATCGTACGTAAAGCGGAACAAGCCGAAATACTGAAGAGCATTGGCGCGAAGCACGTTTGCAACTCCTCTGACGAAAATTTCATGGCGGATCTAATTGCTGCTATTGACGAAACCGGCGCGACGCTTTGCTTTGATGCCATTGGTGGCGGCGACCTTGTAAGTAATGTTCTTACTGCCATGGAAATGGTTGGCAGCAAAGGCGTTACAGGGTTCAATACGTACGGATCGGCAACGAACAAACAGGTTTACATATACGGCGGACTGGATTTCTCCCCAACTATACTTAATAGAGCATACGGCATGACCTGGAGTATTGGTGGCTGGCTATTGATGCAATTCTTGGGCAAGCTAAAGCCGGAGCAGATCGGTGCGCTTCATAAGCGTGTGGCRAATGAAATACAAACAACTTTTGCTATCGACTTTACCGATGAACTGACTTTCGAGCAGGCGATGACACCGTCGACCATAATGCAATATAATGCCAAAAAAACCGGTGAGAAATATCTAATTAATCCCAATAAGTAAAGCCGCTACGGAGAGCGAAATTGCTGCATATTCTGTTAGCAGTTTCGCTCTACACTTCTTCGTCAAATGTGGGAATTATATTGCCACCGTCACAACGTGCCGGTTCGAGACGGAAGCCGTAGGTTGGTGAACGCGCATAATCGCCTGCTACTCTATGATGACAGGGAACGAATAATCACCAGTGTGTTTAGCTCAAATGAGGTGGGTTAATTTGGGGAAGGTCCGCCAAACAGGCACAGAAATTGGACAGCATGATACTTGTTCATGCTGTTCCTGCTTCTAAAGTTTCGCTTTGGTGTTTTTATTTTGATTTTTTCAAGAACCGGGCAAAAAATCCGCCGCTAGGCTTTGGAGTGGGTGCTTCCAGCGCCTTCAGTCGCCTTGCGTATTCGGCTTTGGACATTCCGTAAGAAGGGAAGATTTTCTGTTGTTGCATTAAGGTGGCCTCTCGCTTGCCGGTGCCAGCATTCGCTGGTCTGTTGTTATTGGTTTTGGCTTGTTTTTTATTTTATTTATACCTGATAAGTGAGGATTGATGGTGCTTTTTACAAGTGTAGCAATTCACTATTAGGGACGAAAAATTCTAATTGGTGACGCCCAGAGTGTGAAATTCCACTATTCAAGAGACGCATCTCTGTTATTAAATTGTCTGAATTTCACCTATTACCAGTCAAGCCGACGCTTAGCGTTGGACGGTCTTGTTCGCGGTCAACGTGGGTGGCTGGTTATCGCTGCAGTTCGCTACCACCTGCTGACGGTACCTATGTTCAAAGTATATTTTACAGGCTATAGCTCTCCAATAGTTCGGTTAGTCCTTTGATAAAAAGGTCTGCTTCCAGCCCAGATGCTGCAGCGGGCGTCATGTCCGGATAGACTATTGCTTCGGTGATAGCGCTGACCATGACGAGGGCGGCCAAGCGAGCGCGCTGGTTGCGGGCGCTTGCACCCAGCCCTGGCCTAGTAATCAGTGGCTCAAGCGCCTGATAAAGCCCTCCGCGGGCTTCGGTGCTCCCTTTCGGCACTAGTGCCGGAATTGGCCGCTCAAGCCTCAGATGTAGATCCCCTAAGGACTGAAAGGAGAGGGCAGTTCCTTCTAGTCCTGAGCATGCYTTTCATCTGGRGGTGGCCCAGAAAAAGCATTGGTGTGCGATTTCGTACAGTATGTGTTCATTTTCGAGCAGCAACGCAAAATTTCTCTCGCGCCCAAACCAGRAAGTCAGGGAAAACAATGGTTTATTGGTTTAATTATCTTTGGCATGGCGTTTGCTAATTCTCTGTAAATCGATCCGCGCGAAACATAAAAATCGACCAAAAACCATTCGAGGCACCTTAAATGTTCAAAAACTACCTGGCGTCAGCAATTCGAAATTTCTCAAGAAATAAGTTATTTTCTTTTATTAATGTTGGCGGACTAGCCCTTGGTATGGCAGCAGCAACCCTGATCCTGCTTTTTGTTCGGTTTGAGTTAAGTTATGATAGTTTCTGGCCCAACGCCGACCGAGTTTACCGGGCTGAAGTGGTGTTTCACAATCCGGGTGGCGACATGCCGAGCCTATCGTCAGCACCTGGCCCTTTCGCGGCTGCGGCAGCACAAGCTTTCCCGCAAGAGATMGMACTGGCGACGCGTGTGGTGCGCGATACAACGCGTACAGTCCAGCGCGGTGATACTCAGTTCCGCGAACCCATTCGATTTGTCGACAGCAACTTTTTTGATGTGCTCGATGTTCCGGCAATAAAAGGGCATCGGCCCAGCGTTCTTACCAACAATACGTCGGTGATGATCAGCGAAAGAATGGCGACTAAATATTACGGCGTTCAAGACCCGATAAACCARACGCTGGTAATTGACGGCATTGACTATGTGGTCGCGGCAGTTATGGAAGACCTGCCGCAAAAYACCCATTTTCAAGCTGATTTCATYGCSCTYTTTGAYGAAACAAGRTGGAACGYRAGGCGTTTYGARCAATGGGGAAAYCCRACTACTTTYGTWTATCTATTGCTGAACGAMGGTGTTGATCCGGCTCTGCTCGAAAGGCAAATCCCAGCTTTCCTCGACCGGWCATTGGGGGTTACCGATACGTTCACGCCCAGCGAGTTTATTCATATGTCCCTAGTGCCGCTATCTGACAGCCACATGCAATCTGTTGAAGAAAGCGGTGACCCTACACTGGTAACCACCTTCATTCTGATCGCCGTCCTGATCCTGGTTATTGCGAGCATTAATTTTATGAATTTGTCGACTGCGCTTTCGACTAAGCGGGCACGTGAAGTCAGTCTGCGCAAGGTACTGGGTGCAAAAAGAAAACAACTGGTTCTCCAGTTTCTTGGCGAGTCTGTTTTGATGTCGCTGGTCAGCCTCCTACTAGGGCTCATGATGGTAGAAGCCGTTTTGCCTTGGTATAATAGTTTTTTAGGCTTGGACCTTCACCTTGATATCTTACAGGACACAGCAACAGTTATGGCTCTCATTGGGCTCTCTGTCGGCGTTGGTTTGGCCGCGGGATTATATCCTGCTTTTATTTTGTCTTCCTTCCGTCCGGCCTCAACACTGCGCTCCACCATGTCGTCAGCCAGTGGCGCCACGTTGACGCGCAAAGTGCTAGTGGCAATTCAGTTTGCGATTTCGATCACCCTCTTCATTTCAACTTTGGTCATTGCATTTCAAACGAACTTTGCCCGTAACCTGGATACAGGCTACGCAATAGACCACCGTGTTGTTCTGAGAGGCCTAGACGGCGAAAACGCAAGCCAAAAAGAAACTCTGAAAAACGAACTCCTGCGCCTACCCGGTGTAGAAAGTGCGACACTATCCCAGTTTAGCATGCCGCTCGTCGGCGGCTGGAATACCACATTCATTCCCCCCAATAAAACCCGCGCTGATAGAGTAATGGTACAGACGCTCGGTGTAGATACTAACTTCTTCGATTTCTTCGCGGTAAAACCTGTTGCGGGGCGGCTTTTTTCTGCCGAGATGCCCAGTGACCAACTTATTTTCCCAGACGCGGACCCGGACGCAGACGCAGACGCTGCCCCACAAACCGACGATGCACTCACCTTCTCGATCGTGTTGAACGAAAGCGCCCTAACAAAATTTGGTTTCGCCAGCGCTGAACAAGCGCTTGGCCAAGTCATTGGTTTCCCGTACAGCCGCGATGCCGCCGCCCAAGGGACCGTTATTGGTGTTGTACCAGATTTGATGGTTCGTTCAGCTGAGACAGAGCCGCTGGCGAGTTTGTTTTTAAGCGAGCCGTCGATTTTAGAAACGATGACGCTCCGCATTAGCCCAGAAATGGAAGAAGAAACGCTGGCCGCAATCGATGCGGTCTGGTCCAAAGTGGTTCCGGGCACACCTGTCAACCGCAGCATGATCAAAGATAACATCAGTGCCTATTATACCGCCGAGGACAAGCAGTTGATCATGTTCATCTATTTCTCGATCCTTGCCATCACCATAGCAGCGCTCGGGCTATACGGTCTTTCAGCTTTCTCAGCTGAACGCCGCACTAAGGAAATAGGTATCCGGAAAATACTGGGGGCACGTATTGTTGATATTGTTGTTTTGCTCGTCTGGCAGTTTTCAGTGCCTGTATTGACCGCAAACATAATCGCCTGGCCGGTCGCCTATTATTTGATGAATGATTGGCTGCTCNGGTACGCTTTCCGCATTGACCTAAGTGTGATGTATTTCCTACTGGCGGGGTCCGCAGCTGTGGCACTGGCGTGGCTCACTACATCGGTTCACGCGCTTTCAGTCGCCCGAGCAAAGCCGATTGAAGCGCTTCGCTACGAGTAGAGTAGTGGAGTGCAGGCTAGCCCAACTACTACCGGCTCTTTCTGTTTAGGTGGCTCGGCTACAAACGCCGAGGCTGGTTAACAGCGACGGCGTTTGTGAGCGGGGTTATTCTGCGGGGATGGGCGCTTCTTCTTTTGTTGTATGATGGCCAAAAAGGCGCAGGTGAAGAACTGCGAGCGCAGGCAGAGTGAAAATTAGCACTGTCGTACCAATGATAATCCCAAAACCCAGCGATACCGCCGTTGGTACCAGGAACTGAGCCTGCACACTTGTTTCCAGAATGATTGGGGTCACGCCTAGAAACGTGGTGAGCGTGGTCAACAGGATCGCGCGAAACCGTTCTAGCGTGCTTTCGATCACAGCCTTCAAYGGGTCCTCGCCCTCGTTCAATCGGTCATTCACAAAGGTAATCACCATCAAGCTGTTATTGATGATTACGCCGGACAAGCCGATCACCCCGAACATGCTAAGCAGCGTCATATTCATACCCATCAGAGCATGGCCAATAAGCGCACCCATAAACCCAAARGGTATTGCCAACATCACAATGATCGGCTGGCTATACGATTTAAAGCTCAGCGACAGCAACGTATAAATCACCATCATGGCCAGCATAAAGTTACGGGCAATGGCAGGGGCGGTTTTTGCCTGTTCTTCCTGGTTGCCCGACAGTGTTATGCGCAGTCCGTCAAATCGCCCGGCTTCGCGCGCGGCTATATCCTGTACAATATAGTCYGTCGCTTCRCCTGCTGTGATGCGGGCCGTATCGACATACGCTGATATTTTGTAGATCCGGCGCCCGCCTATGCGGGTGATGGTCGCAGGGGCAGGTTCAACCGAAATGTCGGCAAGGCTGCGGATAGGGATAAAACTTCCTGCTACTTTGATACGCAGGTTTCGCATGGCGTCAAGGCTGGAGCGTTGCTCTTTTGGTAGCCGCACACGCACTTGAATTTCTTCCCTGTCACGTTGGACACGAACGGCTTCTGCCCCGAAAAACGCTGCTCGGATCTGCTGCGCAAGGTCTTGCTGCGTGAGGCCGTAAGAGCGTGCCAAAGGTTTCAAGCTGATACGCACTTCGTCCGTTGTGCGGAAGCGGTCGTCGCGGACGTCATAAACACCTGGCAGCGCCTTGAGTTCAGCGACAATTGCGCTGACCGCTGCTTTGGTCTCACTGTCGATGCGCGTGCTGACTTCCAATTGTACTGGAGCACCAGGGGAGACAAGATCTGCAGTGTAGCTAAGCTTCTGCGCACCAGGAATTTCGCCAACGGCTTTGCGCCATGCTTTCTGGAAATCACCCGCAGCAAAACCGCGCGCAGATGCCTCCTCCAGCCGGGCAACGATGAAGGCTTTATTGGCAGCAGCGCCGCCATTTGTAGTTGCCTGAGCATTGTCGAGAGCCAGATTAACCCCAAGGGTCCAGAAGACGCCTTTCAGGGGCTCGGCTGTACCAGTAAACTGCTTAGCAGCCTCTGTGGCCGCATCTGCAATGCGTTCAGCGTAGCGCACCGTTTGCTCTTGTGAGGTCGATTCCGATAATTCAAGCTCGACAGTGACATAGTCCCCCTCAACCGCCGGGAAAAAGACGAACTTTACCGTGCCGCCTGTGATCAGCGAGAGCGAGCTTAGGAAAATGCCAAACGCCACCAATATTGTCGCTACCGGATTGTTGGCAGTGAAGGTAATCGCTYTGCGCATGGGGCCTTCGGTAAGCCTGCGCAGGCGGGAAGCAAACCAGTTGCGGAAAGGGTCAGCCAATCTGCGCGGCGAAAACCAGCGCGGGCCTTCGGTGCGCAGGTGTGCCAAGTGACGAGGCAAGATGAAAAAGCTGTCAAACAGTGATAGGACCAAAACGATAATCACAACAGACGCAATCGGCCCAAGGAACTGCCCGAACGTGCCGGGCAAAAACAGCAGCGGCACAAAGGCGACGATCGTGGTTGTGACCGAGAACAGAACGGGTGTTGATACGCGCAGCACGCCGATSCGWGCGGCGACYTTTGGTGTTACTTTTTGGTTGCGCCASGTGCCGTGGATRTTTTCGCCCACCACAATGGCGTCGTCTACCACGATACCGATCGCGAGGATAAAGCCGAACAGGGTCAGCTGATTGATGGTGATGCCAAACATGCCCATCAACGTGAAAGCACCGACGAAAGCAACGGTCACMCCGAAGGCSACCCATCCRGCRATACGGATATCAAGGAAGGCCATYAACAGTAGGAAAACCAAAAGAAGGCCAATAGCCGCRTTTTTCGAYAGCAAGCTTATGCGCTGYTCCAGCATWGTAGAYTCGTCGCGCCARAACTCRGCTTCGATGCCAGCYGGYAGMACGTCTGTAATTTCAGTGTGAAAATAATYACGYACTTCAGCCGCRAGGTCCAAAAGCTTTTCGTCACCTGTTCGGTAAACAGAAATGAAAGTGGCAGGCTTGCCTTTATACGTGGCGCGCACAGGCGTTTCCGCAAGGCCGTCCTTAATGTCAGCGATATCGCCCAGAAGGATGGGCGTGCCGGTAATACCCGCGCCGAGCACGATGGTTTTGAAACCTTCACCGGTGCGGCGTTCTCCGGTGGAACGCACCAGTATTTTTTGGCGGCTATTTTCGATCTGACCACCGGAGAGGTCCAGGCTTTGCTCAGCCACTCTGCCTGCAATTTCAACCAATGACAGGCCGAGCGATTGTTGGGTTTCTTCGGAAATGGAAATGTCGATTAGATATTCAGGAGCTCCGCTGATGGCTGCGCGGGAAATATTAGGCTTGGCTGTAAGGTCGGACCGAACGCGTTCTGCCCATTTTTTAAGAACGCTTTGGTCTTGATCGCCGTACAAGATTATGCGAGCAGCGAGCTCTTTGCCTTCTGCGTGGGTGACTTGCGGCCTTTCAGAGCGCTGCGGGAAAACAGTGATGCGGTTAATCTCGGTCTGGATGTCATCAAGCATTTCAGGAATGCTTTCGCCTTCTTCTAAGTCTACAATGATACTTGCGACACCGGCAGCAGCGAGCGCGGTGATTTTGCGCACGCCGTCGACGCCTTCGAGGCGTTCCTCAATCGGTTTGACAATCGACGTTTCTACTTCGGTTGGTGTCGCGCCCGGGTAAGGCACTGTCACTGAAATCGCATTTAGCGTTACCTCAGGGAAGAGGCGCATGTTCAGCGTCTGCACGGACAGTAATCCGGCGATAATCAATACGGCGGCGAACAGGTTTGCTGCTACTCGGTTTTCGAGGCAGATTTCTATCAAACGTTTCATGCTGAGCCCTTACCGCGCTGCGAGCGTAGGAGAGGGGACAGTGCGCACCTTAAGGCCGTCACTTTCTTCGGAAAGCAGGGTCATTAAGATTTGAGCGCCTTCCAGCGGAGTAACGGAGGTCACGAAAGCTGTATCACCAAAATTTCTGACCACTGTCACGTCGCGGCGCTGCAAGGTGTTGTTATCCACCACCCAGATAAAGCGGCCTTTGCGCACCGTTCCGGCTGGTATTTGCCAAACAGTGTCAGTTGATTGCACTGTGATTTCAAGGGTCATGAAATCATTTGCGAAGATGCTGCCGTCATTGATTGGGTCGAACGCATCCGGGAAAACTGCGACAACAAGGGCTGTGCGTGATGCTTCATCAACCTTTGGAGCAAATCGCTCGATGTATCCAGTGAGTGTACCTGATCCTACAGAGCCGCTATTGGTTTTGGCGACAGCTTTCAGGCGGCCGGATCCGGCCTTAAGCATACGGGAGACGACGGCGGCCTTTTCGGGAGACAGGCCAGCAACCAAGGTGCCCGCACGGGTGTCTAGGAGCGTGGCAAGTGCCTGGCCGGGCGCGACATAAGTATCGATCGATGCAGTTTCCTGTGCCACAAGTGCAGGGAAGGGCGMTATAATGGAAGTGCGGGAGAAATTTTCTTTGGCGCGCTGCAATTGAGCTTTTGCCTGCGAGACACYTGCTTCGGCGATCGCTAAATTGGCAATGGCCGTGTCCTTCGCAGCTTCTGAGATCACCCCTTGCTTGACCAGATCCTGCTGGCGTCGGTTAGCGTTTTCCGCTTGAACCAATGTTGCGTTTGCGCTCTTCAGTGCCGCCTGTGT
>JAESRJ010000053.1 GCA_016764715.1 Kordiimonadaceae bacterium
CAAAGACCGCATTGGCCCCCACTGTGGCCATGCCAATGCCCCCTTTGACACGGCGAAATCCGGTGCTCATCACCTCGTAGATATCGCCACCCAGCCCAGCCTTTGAGACGATAAGCCCCATGAAGGTGAACAAAGGCACGGTGGCAAAGGTGTATTCCATCACGCTGTCGCTGACCGCGACCTTAAGCAGGTTCATTGACAGATCAAAATTGTCTCGCATCAACCAGATCGACACAAAGCTAACAACACCAAGCGCGCAGTACAAGAATTACCGGCGGAAATTAGTCTCGGCTTTTCGGTGTATGGCAGAGACCTTCATAGTTGGGGCCAGCAAGCACGCTCGGCAGGGCATGAAGTATTGCTCGCAATCCCAATGGAACCAACTGGGTACCCACAAAACGACCCCGGGCCTCTTACCTTATTGACCAGTAACGCAGCAAGCCAGAATGCACGGTTGCTCCGCTCGTCACTTGCCCGTTTCAGTGGCTATGTTGGCGTAGTGAACCTGAACGGTTCACGCTTCATAGCGGCCAGTGACAGCATCCGGCCAGTGCTTGACGAACTGAAACGTCGCGGCCTTATGTTCGTTGATAATCGAGACAGTAAATATTCACGAGCCGCTGCTATGGCTAAAGCTATCAATATGCCTTGGGCGATCAATAACCGCTACCTAGATAACGAGCTCGGCTCAGACGAAATTCGTGCGCAACTTAAGCTGCTCGAACAACGGGCCCGCACCCAAGGCGCGGCGCTCGGCATCGCCCGTTCTTACCCCGTGTCTATACGAGTGATCAAAGCTTGGGCGGAGACGCTGAAAGACCGCGGGTACGTCCTTGTGCCCGTCACATCTATTGCGAACCAGCAAGCCCTTCCAAGGTAGGCCAGCCCTTATGAATGATATGCTTTACCGCCCCTGCGTTGGCATCATGCTGATCAACGACAAGGGCTTGGTCTTCAGCGCCGAACGCACCGATATGCAGGGCGCATGGCAAATGCCGCAAGGCGGCATTGATGCTGGCGAAGACTTTAAGCAAGCAGCGTTACGCGAGCTTGAAGAAGAGACCAGTGTTCCGCCTACCGCCGTCCGTATCCTCAAACGCACGGCATCCAGCGTGCGCTATGATTTTCCGCAGGAACTGCTGACCAGAGACGGTTGGAAGGGTAAATATATTGGCCAGGAACAGCATTGGTTCCTGATGGAATTGACTGGTCCAGAAAGCCTGATCAACATCGCGACAGAGCACCCTGAATTCAGCCACTGGAAATGGTCAACACCGGATGAATTAGTTTCAGAGATCGTATCCTTCAAAAAAAATGTGTACCAGAGAATAGTGAGCGAATTTATAAGCTAACGCTACTCCGCAGCCTGCGCCGTAAGCTCTGTATCGGGGTCGATGGCATCTATCAAAGACTTGAGAGCAAAATCATATTGGTACGTATGCAGTATACGAAGCTCATCGCCGGCGTTCTCCGGCAACTTCTCTTCGACACCCCCTTTCGAACAGACGCAATGCGATTTAACTTTCACCAAAGCTGCCTCAATTCTCCGCTCCTGCAACCCAACTTCCAGATTTTCAAAAGCCCAACGGTACAACAGTGGATACTCAAGTGCTATCGCGGCTATAATCGCATCGTTTCGCTTGGCTGTCTCAAGCGGCAAATCGCCCAACGCTTCCGAAACAAAGCGGTTAAAACGAAAATGATTGAAAAACCGTTTGTATTGCCGTGGGTTACTACGAAGAGCCGGACGGATCTCAGCAAAAATATCTAAAACATCGGTGTCTGTTGGCTTGAAGGCTGCGGCTTCCTTCAACCGTTCCTCTTCCTGCTCCAAAGCTGCAATTGCTTTTTTAAACTCTTCTTGCTGATCAGATGGCAAAGATGAAATTTTTTCTTCAACCTCCGTTGAGGTTTCTGCTGCATCTTTTCCGAAATCTCCAATTCGCCACGCTTTAAAATTGTGCAGTTTCTTAGAAAACCATAAGTCTATCTCGGCCACAAAGCCGGGAATTTCCAGCTGATCCAGTTTGAACTTTGTTTCCGCGAGCGCAGCGGTATTGTTCGCGACCGTGCCTATTGTCAATTGCTTCACATAAAGTTCGATATCGTGTTTCCGGGGCGTTGGTACTGGCACCACAAATTGCACAATTTTTTCAAGGAAACGCCTGCCATACGGCAGCTGCGCTTTGAGTAGCGGGTTCCCTTCCAGTTTCTCAGCCATATCCTTGTAGGCCACCTCGAGAGACACTGCGACCAATTCCTTGTGCATACCTAGGATGAACAGGCATTCGCTGTTTTGCTTGCCGAAAAATACGTTCAAAGCCTCCACTACTTGATGCACTGTTTCAGGCGAGCAGCGATCCAGATCGTCGATGAAGATCGCCAGCGCCCTGCCTTCTTCTTTCAGTAAATCGAGAATACGTTCAAAGTCTTCCTCAATCTCATCGTCTGGACCTGCTAGTTTTTCATAATCAGGACTGGTCAGGAAGTCCTTCATTTTGGCCACATCAGCCCTTTTACCGAATTTCAAAGCTATTGAAATGACCGCGACAAGCCCACCGATGAAGTCCCTGGGCATATCAACATCCCCCAAAAACCAAACAGCCACGCGGACATTTCCTTCCGAAAACAGCAACACAATTCCAACCATGAACAAAGTGATAAGGAAAATGCCATTCATGATGCCTGCCCTAAAAACAGTGCCCATATAGCTCATGCGATTAAACCGTGCCAACTGCAATTTAAGAAAAAACCGTACGCCTCGCTTTGCAATAAGCTGGTTAATGATCCGTTTCATAATTGCAGCTTTAAGCCGCGTACCGTGCCCATGTCGCCACGCATTTATAAAAACTGTATCAAATGCACGAGGCGCGCCTTTGGCCAACCGCATTTGGTTTCCCGCCCTCCGGCGCCACCATGCCGTTGTTGAAAGCCCGAGATACGTTATTGCTCCTAAAAACATAAACCCCGGCACGCGTGTCTGATTACTTTCAGGAAGGCCCAAGGACAGAAAACCTTGCCAAACTGAAAAAGAAAGACCTATTAACGCCACGCCCAGCACAACGAAAAAAGGCTCCAGAGTATAGTAAAAGAGCAGAGTTGCCTGCCTCGCTTCGCTCCAAAGGCTAGGGCGGGATGCTGCAGTATCCCTGGCTGCGCCCCCGTCCAGATCATCCTGTAGCATCAACATCAGGGACGACTTTCCCGTACCCCAAGGCCCGTCGATAGCGATTGAAAGTGGCAATCCCGTTGCCCGGTGTTTCACAAAGGCGCCCAACGATCTCGCCAAAGACCTGAACCCCAAAAAATCCTCCGCCGACGCTTGATCGTTTTCCAAATTAGTCCCTGCGGTGAAAACTTCAGGATTTTTGTCATCAACTGTAAAAGGTACCCGTAAAATTCCGGATGCGGCCTTTTCAAATTGTACTAGGAAACTTTCTTTGGCTTCCGCTGCCATGCCATCAGGCACGTGAATTCGGTAAGTCAGCCCTTGACCAGCCCGGCCCACGTGCCGTTTCTTCGCCCAGTCGAATACTTCCTGCATTGATTCCAAGGCTCTTTCAATATCGCCCTGCTGGGTCACGCGCTTGTTCCCAGCAAGATCCGACCAGAAAATATAGTCTTCTACAATTGGTTCCTTGGCCTTCGCTACAGCCTGCCAAAAGGGAAAGTCGGCTTTCGGAACAAGCGGAGTTAGGTAATTTTTATCTTCCGCGATTTCCTGACTGTTGACCAACAGCAGTTTTCGCTCCGGGTTGAAAATTGCCATGTCCTCAAGATTGGTACTTTCACCTCGAATATCTTTGCTACTTACAGAGGGCCCACCCTGCGGCGGCTTCTGTGCCTTACCTGCATAAATCGCCCTAAAATCGTATTCTGCTATAGAAAAACCTTTAGGGCGCTCACTACCAGCCACCATTTCAAATGCCACATCAGCCGGCCAAGGCAGTCCCTTCATTTTCGTGATTTTTGCCGGGCGGGACTTGAAAGCCCCTGTTTTCTGCATTGGCTCGCTAACGCTGGCTGCTTTTTTTTCACTGAAACCAACATTTGTCACATGTGAAGTTCCACTTTCGGTACCGTCGGGGCCTTTTAGTACTGATGACATGGCTGCTCTCCAGTTGAAGTTCATGACCATAGCGCGAGTCAATCATATCGGTTGGGTCGACAATATGGGAGTCAATTTTTTGCCGACTTAATAAGTGGAGCAAAAATGGCACGGCTTGGCCAAACCAACTGTGAGCAAAGTCACAAGTTTCCAGAAAAAAACGCCGCCGAAATTGGCAGCGTTTTCTAAACTCGAATTTTACGCAGCTAAGTTAAGCAGCGATAACTTCCTGAAGGGCTGTCATCCAGAGCAGCTCTTTTTCTGCTGCTGCACGAGCGACATCGTCCTTGGCGTCCTGAATATCTTCCTGCATGTTGGAAATATTCTGAGCCAGCTCTTCAGCGTTAACACCGTCAAGTGACAGTGTTTCTTCAGCCAAAATGGTCAGGCCTTCAGGGCTGATCTGGGCGAGACCACCTTTTACAAACAAACGCTCGGCAGTGCCGCTCTCTTGCTCGTAAATTTCGATCACACCCGGGCGGATTGTCGACATCATCGGAGCGTGCTGCGGCATAGCAGCAAAATCACCGTCCATACCCGGAACAACAACCATCGCCACCTCAGCGTCCTTAAGCAGACGCTCAGGGGAGACGATTTCCAAATGCAGTGTATCTGTCATGATTTCCCTAAACCCTTCAGCTTATGCAGCCTCTTGCGCCAGCTTCTCAGCTTTGGCAATAGCGTCTTCAATGCCGCCAACCATGTAGAAAGCAGCTTCTGGCAGGTGATCATACTCGCCTGCAACAATTGCTTTAAACGAGCTAACAGTATCTTCCAACTGAACAAACTGACCAGGAAGACCCGTGAAGATCGTTGCCACAAAGAAAGGCTGCGACAGGAACTTTTCGATCTTACGAGCGCGGGCAACAACTAGCTTGTCGTCCTCGGAAAGCTCATCCATGCCGAGAATGGCGATGATGTCTTGCAAAGATTTATACTTCTGCAGCAATTCCTGAACTGAACGCGCCACGTTGTAGTGCTCGTCACCAACAACGTTAGGGTCCATGATGCGTGATGTACTATCGAGCGGATCCACAGCTGGGTAAATACCCTTCTCTGAAATCGCGCGGTTAAGCACTGTTGTCGCGTCAAGGTGTGCAAACGATGTAGCAGGGGCCGGATCGGTCAAATCATCCGCAGGCACGTAAACGGCCTGCACAGATGTGATCGAGCCTTTGTGCGTCGATGTAATACGTTCCTGCATGGTGCCCATGTCTGTCGCAAGTGTTGGCTGATAACCCACCGCTGATGGGATACGMCCAAGAAGCGCAGACACTTCAGAACCGGCCTGTGTAAAGCGGAAAATATTATCAATGAAGAACAATACGTCCTGACCTTCTACGTCGCGGAAATACTCAGCAAGCGTCAAACCTGTCAGAGCAACACGTGCGCGCGCTCCAGGAGGCTCATTCATCTGGCCGTAAACAAGCGCACATTTACTACCGTCGCCGTCAAGAGTGTTCACGCCGCTATCGATCATCTCATAGTAAAGGTCATTACCTTCACGGGTCCGTTCGCCAACGCCCGCGAAAACAGAGTAACCGCCGTGGCCTTTAGCGATGTTGTTRATAAGTTCCTGAATAAGAACTGTCTTGCCAACACCCGCGCCGCCGAAGAGGCCAATCTTGCCGCCTTTTGCGTAAGGGGCCAACAGATCAACAACCTTAATGCCTGTTACCAAAATCGCCTGATCCGTTGCCTGATCTTTATAGGCAGGGGCTTCAGCGTGGATGGGGGCAGACGCCTTAGCATTGATCGGACCGCGCTCATCAATCGGCTCGCCGATCACATTCATGATCCGGCCRAGCGTTTCAGGGCCCACKGGCACTGTAATGGCTGCGCCCAAATCGGTCACGGCAGCGCCGCGAACAAGACCTTCAGTACTGTCCATCGCGATGGTACGTACTGTGTTTTCGCCGAGGTGCAAGGAAACTTCCAAAACAAGGCGTTGACCATTGTTGTCAGTTTCAAGCGCGTTCAGCATTGCAGGCAAATGATCGTCAAACTGCACGTCTACAACGGCACCGATAATCTGTGTGATGCGGCCTGTGTTATTAGCCATGATTTACACCCCTTGTGTAAGCTACTTAAGCGCTTCAGCGCCCGAGATAATTTCAATCAATTCTTTAGTGATGTTGGCCTGACGGGTCCTGTTATAGGTAACCGTCAAACTATCAATCATTTCGCCAGCGTTGCGTGTTGCACTATCCATCGCCGTCATCCGCGAACCCTGCTCGGAAGCAGCGTTTTCAAGAAGGCCCCGGTAAATTTGCACCGCCACGTTACGAGGGAGCAGATCCTCAAGGATCGCTTCTTCGTCAGGCTCGTATTCGTAAATCGCTCCGCCAAGTTTGTCCTCAGCATCTGCTTCAGACACGTCAGGCATSGGTGCAGGTACAAGCTGCTGGTTCGTAGGAATTTGAACCAAAACCGATTGAAACTTAGCGTAGAAGAGCGACGCAACATCAAACTCACCGCGCTCAAACATTGCTAGTACATTGTTAGCAATCGGCTGAGCATCAGAAAACGCCAACCGTTTCACAGCAGATAAATCTACTTGCTCAATGATATTGTCTGCGTACTGCCTGCGCAAAATGGCAACGCCTTTTTTGCCAATGCACAGGATTTTCACGGTTTTACCGTTAGCAATCAAGGTCGCAATATGAGMGCGAGCCGCTTTTACGATATTGGTATTGAAACCACCGCAAAGCCCKCGCTCAGAYGTTGCAACAATCACTAGATGTACATCGTCCTTACCTGTGCCAGCCAGCAAAGGCGAAGCRCCAGGGCTGTCTTTCACGGCAATGCCGAGACCGGTTAGTACATTTTCCATCCGTTCRGCGTAAGGACGYGCAGCTTCCGCTGCTTCCTGCGCACGRCGCAAYTTRGATGCCGCAACCATTTGCATGGCTTTGGTGATCTTYTGCGTCGACTTAACGGACGTAATCCGGTTTTTCAGATCTTTAAGGCTYGCCATAGGCCGTGCCCTTCTCCTCTGATATCAAACTTAACTAAATGACTTTGTAAAAGCCKCGAGAATTGACTTCAGCGATGCTGTTGTCTCATCCGATAACTTTTTCTCAGACGCGATTGTTGCAAGTAGGTCGCYGTGCTTGCTGCGCATTTCACCAAGGAACTGYKCTTCAAAGCGGCYAACGTCACCCACTGCAATTTTATCAAGAAAGCCCTTCACGCCAGCGAATACAGAAACWACCTGTTCCTCAATCTTCAGCGGWGAATATTGAGCCTGCTTCARMARCTCRGTCAARCGCGCWCCGCGRTTGAGAAGCTGCTGTGTAGAGGCATCAAGRTCWGAACCAAACTGTGCAAAGGCTTCCATCTCGCGGTACTGAGCAAGCTCAAGCTTAATGGAACCAGCAACCTGCTTCATCGCTTTAATCTGCGCTGCAGAACCCACACGSGAYACAGACAGACCAACGTTAATCGCAGGRCGGATRCCTTTATAGAAAAGCTCAGTCTCAAGGAAGATCTGGCCATCYGTAATCGAAATCACRTTWGTTGGGATRTAAGCAGATACGTCACCAGCYTGYGTTTCRATGATTGGCAGCGCTGTAAGCGAGCCGCCACCACACGCATCAGACATTTTCGCAGCACGTTCGAGCAAACGACTATGCAAATAGAATACGTCACCCGGATACGCTTCACGTCCAGGAGGACGGCGAAGAAGAAGGGACATCTGACGGTAAGCAACAGCCTGCTTGGTCAGATCATCATAAACGATTACAGCGTGCATGCCGTTATCGCGGAAATATTCACCCATCGCAGCACCAGCATAAGGCGCCAGGAACTGTAGAGGAGCRGGCTCGGACGCKGTCGCGGCCACAACGATGGTATATTCCATCGCGCCTTTTTCTTCCAARGCYTTAACAATNNRCSCAACRKYWRRGNCKYWTYTKDYYAATMGCWACATAAATACAGAARAGNNTTTTNTNSTTGTCGTCRNCNNCMGCYGCGTCGTTRGTGAGCTTCTGATTGATAAAGGCRTCAATCGCAACAGCAGTTTTACCTGTCTGRCGGTCRCCAATGATCAGCTCGCGCTGACCGCGTCCGATMGGCACCAAAGCATCAATGGCTTTAAGGCCYGTCTGCATTGGCTCAYTAACAGATTTACGCGGGATAATGCCCGGCGCTTTCACTTCAACACGYGTMYKYKTTACGTCTTTGATCGGGCCTTTGCCRTCGATCGGGTTACCAAGCGCGTCAACRACGCGGCCMAGYAAGCCCATACCAACAGGCACRTCCACAATCGCGCCAGTACGCTTAACGGTRTCGCCTTCTTTAATGCCCCGGTCTTCACCGAAGATCACGATACCAACGTTGTCGCTCTCAAGGTTAAGAGCCATGCCCTTAATGCCRCCYGGGAACTCAACCATTTCACCAGCYTGCACTTGRTCAAGGCCGTATACACGCGCAATACCATCTCCTACAGAGAGAACAGTACCWACTTCTGAAACTTCAGCATCGTCGCCAAAATTTGCAATCTGATCCTTHAGGACCTTGGAAATTTCCGCAGCACGGATATCCATTACTGAACCCCTTTCATAGAGCTAGCGAGGTTATCGAGTTTGGTTTTAATGGAGCTATCGATCAAACGAGAACCCACTTTAACRGTAAGACCACCGAGAAGCGCTTCATCAACRGAAGCGTTAATAGCCACATTCTGGCCAGTGGCAGCCTTCAATTGTTTCTGCAAACTTGTGAGCTGMGTTTTTGTCAGCGCATGCGCACTAACAACATCAGCACTCACTTCACCTTTATGGTGYGAGAGCAGYTTTTCAAATGCTGTAATGATTGAGTTSAGTGCACYGAGRCGGCGATTCGCTGCCAGCACACCAAGAAATTTCACGGTCAGYGCGTTCAGCTTAGCGGCCTCAGCAACCTTWATAATACCGCCCGACTGTTSSTCGCGRCTAAYAAGCGGCGARCTAACAAGSGTACGAAGGTCRGCGCTCTCRWTGAGCATGCCCYTCARRCTGGYTAGATCGGCTTCAGCGGCTTTAAGCGCCTTGTTCTCAAGCATAAGCTCAAAAAACGCTATGGCGTAACGGCCTGAAATTCCAGAAACTATCGCTTTGTGCGAGGTCACTTCTGACGTTCCCCTTTAGTGAAGGCAARAACCTGGTTACTCTTAATACSKRCYRRAAACTGKTCAGCACGTACGCTCAATCTGGTTTCTTTCAATTRGGCGTCTTTTTGCCCACTTGCGGCGCTTTCCAGCCCAAATGCGTGCTCCCTCTAGCATAGAGGTTTCGCCCTTGCAAGCGGCCAAATGCCGCAAYCRCGATTCYKYCGRAAAAAGGYWGTTKGSWGRCKTTTTTCYSASSRYCAWRTARYCAACAAAYMYSRWCYRNCAAAMYCSNCCAAAWCKTSCMSSYWYTGAATYRGGKARRSRKCSYKMWGCSYSCKMAWSMCKKMAYYMAMRWAYTAGCTAAAGATCGATCGTTCAAAAAATGGCCGTGCAGGATGCTGCGGTGAATAATTTTCTACCAAAAGCAGCTGCATCGCCACTTTTTGTTTCGCAACTGATTAGCTACATAAAGCTGTAAGGATCAATATCAACTTTAATTTTTACGCCCCGAATTTTGGGCGCTGAATTTATCCAGTCCCTTATTATCGGCTGAATTTTCATTTCCTTTGGTGCGTGCACCAACATGCGGAAACGGTGTTGACCCCTTACGCGCGCCATTGCAGCAGGCGCCGGCCCCACAAAATCAAGCCCTTCCAGCACCGGAGCAGCAGCAGCCAGCTTTTGCCCTTGGGCCATCACGTCCGGCGCAAACGGGCCGGAAAGTACGACGGCAACCAAGCGCCCAAAAGGCGGCATATAATGCTGCGCCCTTACTTTTTTCTCAGCCGACAAAAAAGCTTCACCGTCACCAGATAGCAGCGCTTGAACCACTGGATGCTCCGGCTCGTAGGACTGCAGGTACACTTTACCCGGCTTTTCCGCTCGCCCTGCCCGGCCAGCCACTTGAACCARCTGCTGGTAGGTKCGCTCSCCYGCCCGYAAATCRCCGCCGCGCAAACCGAGRTCYGCRTCAACCACACCAACRAGTGTCAGYGCCGGRAAATGRTAGCCCTTGGTAACAATCTGGGTACCGATAATAATATCAAATTTCTGGTCTGCGATCTCGCCAACAACACGCGCTGTCTCAGCCGTTGTTGTAAGCGTATCACTTGTCATCACGGTCACTCGCGCCCTTGGGAACCGCGTGGTAACCTCCTCGAACAGGCGTTCAGCACCAGGCCCGCACGCTACCAGCGCATCTTCCTTCTTACATTCTGGGCAAGCCTTCGGCACGTCTTCTTTATAGCCACAGTGATGGCATTGAAGTTCGCGGCGAAAACGGTGCTCTACCAGCCATGCACTACAGCTGGCACATTCAATTCTATGCCCGCAGGTGCGGCAGAGCGTCAGCGGTGCATAGCCGCGACGATTAAGAAACAGCATCACCTGCTCACCAGCGCCAACTGTTTTCTCTATCTGCGTTACAAGAATGGGRGAGAGCCACATGCCTGCTTCTGGCGGCTCATGCCGCATATCAATCGCGTGCATCTCTGGCAACTGGGCACCGCCGTGGCGTTCGCGCATTTCAAGCCGCTGGTACCGCCCGGCATCTGCATTCACCAACGTTTCMARRGAAGGKGTSGCACTTGCYAGAACRATWGGGCAYTTGSCSAGTTTTGCCCKYA
Organism: Kordiimonadaceae bacterium; assembly: GCA_016764715.1. Lineage (GTDB taxonomy): Bacteria > Pseudomonadota > Alphaproteobacteria > Sphingomonadales > Kordiimonadaceae > Kordiimonas. The sequence continues at coordinate 10,823 of JAESRJ010000053.1, forward strand.
CAATKGCCATATCRCGCGCRTGGTACAGCACSCCCTCTTCCTGYTTGAAMGACTGGTCGTGTTCTTCGTCSACYGTAATGAASGCMARYTTTTGAAACGGCARRAACARSGCAGACCGYGCRNCNNCGACCACAMSNCNNGCTTCACCAGAKGCCACSGCRTTCCAWGCYCGYCGCCTGCCMGCRAGMCCAATTTCAGAATGCCAAACWACSGGCRCWACACCGAAGCGGTCTTTAAAACGGTCAAGCCACTGGGACGTCAGCGCGATCTCAGGCACCAGTACCAGCACTTGCGCTTCASGCTCTTCAAGGGCTTCAGCCAACCCTTCGAAATACACTTCCGTTTTGCCGGAGCCTGTTACTCCGTCGAGCATGAAGGGCGCAAATCCGCGCTCCCAGACCTTATCGCGAATGGCTTTTGCTGCTACTTCCTGCTCGGCAGAAAGCGTCGGGCCTTTGAGCGATAAATCAGGTTGCTCAAACGGGCGATCAACCGACAGTTCCAACGTCTGCAGACCGCCTGCTTTGGCAAGCCCCCGCACGACCGCCTCACCAACGCCTGCGCGTTCGGCAATCTCTCCGGCGGTCAGCGGCAACGCCTCGCCATTGCCCGCGCCATGTTGAAAAACG
>JAESRJ010000208.1 GCA_016764715.1 Kordiimonadaceae bacterium
CATCCGCTTCGTAAGGATTTTCCGCTCACTGGGTATGTGGAAGTGCGTTATGACGATGAAGACGGCCTTGTCGTTGAACGTGTGGTTGGGGCCGCAGATTGCGGTATGATTATCAATACGTTAGGCGCTACAGCACAAATGGAAAGCGGCGTTCATGACGGGTTGTCGACCGCGCTGCATCAGCACGTACGCATTGAAGGTGGCCGTATTACATCTGGTAATTTTGATGCCATGCCGCTTCTGCGCATCGATAAAGCACCCCGACATTTTGAAATGCATTTCGTTAAAAGCGAAGAAGAGCCATGGGGCACAGGCGAAATCGGATTACCAGCCTTTATACCGTCCCTGATGAACTCAATTTTTGCGGCCACAGGCAAGCGTATACGAGATTTGCCAATAGGCGAGCAGTTGTCGGCGTAATGTTAAGTTCCTCGGGAAAGAAATTCCCTGACTGTTTTCTGGAACCGCCGGCTAACTTGCAGCTGGCGGCCAGTTTTCAAAACCACACCAACTCCCTGATCTGCTTCACTTAGCTCGGCAATAAAATTGATATTAACCGCGTGGGATCGGTGAATTCGGAGGAAGATTTCAGGGTCTAATACGCTAAGAAGAGATGTGAGCGTTTGGCGCTGTATATGCCCTTCACCGCTCGCCTGAAGGCACAAATAATCGCCAGCCGCTTCGATGCATTCTATTGACGCCACGTCCAGCATGAGCATGGTTTTACCGTCTTTTATTGCTAGCCGCTTCAAAAACAGTTTACCAGTTGCCCTAGGAATTTTGGTGGGGCAGGCGGCCCGGGTGGCTTCGACCCTAACCTTAATACGCTCCAACGTGTCTTTGAACTCAGTATCATCAATTGGTTTGACCAAATAGTTAAGCGCATTGAGCCGAAATGCATCAAGGGCGTGGCTGTCGTAAGCGGTGACAAACACAATTTCGGTTTCGCTGGTCTCCCGAATGTTTTCCGCCACAACCAAGCCATCAACACCCGGCATTTGTATATCCAAAAAGATAATGTCTGGCTGCAAGGAGGCCGCAAGAACAATTGCATCTGAGCCGTTATCTGCTTGACCACAAACGAAAAAACCAAGTTCTTTGTTTAGCCGCAGCATTATATTTTCGCGCGCCAAAGGCTCGTCATCTACGATTAATACACTGATCACGCTTTGTCCCACTCAAGCTCAATACTAATTTCCACCTCAAAAGACCTACCGCCTACGATCATTGCTTTAAGGGACGCTTTACCCCCGTAGGTCGCCTGCAGTCGTCTTTCCGTATTTTCCAACCCTATTCCTAAACCTGTTGTTTTTTCATTCAGCGGTTCGTCATCACTACGGCTTTGGTTTTTTATTGTAAGGAGTAGAAATCTAGATTTTTTGCGTGCCGATACCGCCACCGTACCGCCGTGGATATTCTGACTAACAGAGTGTTTTATCGCATTTTCCAAAAGCGGCTGCAGGATTAAGCTGGGTATTCGAAAACTTTCCACGTCCGGAGCAATATCCCACGTTACAGTGAGCCGATCTTGAAAACGTACCGTTTCTATATCGACATATATCTTAGCGCGTTCGATTTCCTGTAGTAACGGAATGGTTTCAACTGGATTGTTGCTTAGCGACTGACGCAGAAAAGATGAGAGTTTTCCTAGCATTACACGAGATTCTTTAATGTCTTCTTTAATTAAAAGTGTATCCAAACTATTCAAAACATTGAATAAGAAATGTGGGCTTATCTGAAGGTGTAGCAGCTTCAACTGCGCTTCTTTGGCCTGCAGTTCAGCTACCTGCGCCCGCTCTTTTTGCACAACAAATTTACTGTGATAGGTGAGCAAGAAATATCCAATAGTCCAGGGCAATAGCTGCAATACGGCAATGGAAGCATGCCAAAAATAATGCCGCACGGAGAGATCGACGGGCAGGGTCTGTTGTATCAGATGGATATCGATGGCGTTATAACTAATCCTCCATAGAAGCCCCGTCGTAGCAGACAAAATCAAACCGACAAGTATCCGGGTGCGAAACTCTTTGTTCCTATGGGCCCAAAACAGAAAGGCTAAAAGCGTGGAAAAAAGAAAGCCGGTAGCCTTCGACGCGACGTTAAATTCCCAAGGCGGCGCAGTATAGGGCAACCATACGATGCGTGTCGCAACCCAGTAGAATGCCCAGATCACTGTCTGCCATACATAAAATGCGCTTTTATAGGGATTAAGGTAATTTGGAACCACTATTCGTTTAACCGCCTTTGTACTTTGAACCATGCCATCCTAATATAAAGCAGAACTGTTCACAAAACCAAGCGGCCAAAAGCCGCTCGTCCTGCAAAAGCGGCCGTTTAAAGCAATAGTCAGGGGCGCGCGAACCAATATCACTTTGACAGGTCCAATATTACTCACTGTGTAAAATTTGGGATCGAAAGGAAAAAACTGACATACCAGTTCGGCCAAGCTTTTTACCCGCCCATAGCTGACTGCCGATAGCGTCCCGCTTAATGGTGCACTTGAATGTGGACTCAAAATTCGAGCAAGAGACTTTCGTATCGGTAGTGACTGACAGTCGATGGCAAGTCCTGCCCTCCTTTTTTATATTAGATAGAGGCCTAAGCCTACTGTAGCTGGGCGTAGTAGCTGTCATTGGTTGTGTAGAAAATATGGTTACCAATTACGGCGCTTACCGTTGCGTGGCTCAGATAAGACGGCCGCGCAATTTCCTTACTGTGGTAGAATATCGCGCCGCCCGTAAGATCGGGCAGGGTGCCCGCTTGAGCCCGTTTAGCTAATGCAAGTGCCTTACGGTAGCGAGTATCTGTATCTTTAACGTCTATGAGTTTGTTTCTATTGGCGTCAAAAACATTATAAGCAGAGAATTGCAGCTTCTGCTTAGCAACGCCTGAAAGGGTTTGAGGGAATCGCGGGCTTTTGCTTCTGTTCACCATAACGTTCAGCACCGCCTGCATGCCATCATCGGTTTCGCCTCGGGCCTCCCCCCATGTTACACGAGCGGCCCATTCAACATTATGGGCACGGTAAAGGGTAGATCCACCAAAGATCAGTAGAAGGGCAAAAACAATTGCGAATTTGAACTTATTTGTGAATGGTATGCGCCTCATAATACAATATGTAAGGAATAAACGTACGAATTCCACCCCTTAGCAGACTGTTTTTGTATTATCATCTAATCCTAACAGGCAAAATGTAACTTGGGCAGTATCAAGAAACTTCTGGTAAGCCGCCATTAGCAGCAGACTGCTATTGCCACCTTCGCTAATTGTCGCCAGCTATTTCTTTGAACCGAAACAGGATGCCCAGGGAAAGCCAACTACCGATGGGCCTTGCAGGACACACGACGAAGCCTGTCTTAGTAGCCAGGTAACATGTTCAACAGCAGTTACATGTACGCTTGCGATTTATAATTGCCGGCGCAGGTTCATTTCTAATGTTAGGGAATAGCTGTATGTTTCGAGCCGTATGAGCCGATCAGGCTTGAAAGGGCGCAGGGGCTTTTAAGTTTTGAGGTAGCCGCATTACATAGATCGGTTGATTGGAGGCAGACACCCAAAGTGCGTATAATTTATATTATGGGAAATATTTAGGAACGAGACTTAGCGTTCGATAGCATCCCAAACGTCAAATTCATGATTGATGCTCCACTCAATCAAATGACGGTAAATATCTTCAATATACTTGGTATCACCGCCCAACACTGCACCCGATGTTTTTGCCTTTGATACAACATCTTCAATACGCCAATTATCGCGTACGGTGTCACGGTCCAGTTTAATGTGGCCAGCCTGTGCAATATAATTAAGACGCTCAAGAAGCAACGGCACTATTAGTGTATCGACACGGTCGATCTCTTCACGAATTTCTTTCATGTTATCGCAGTTTTTCAAGGCACACTCTTTCAGACAAAATTTATGATGTCTGAGTACAATCCTTCAGCACAGGGTTCAAGCAGTCATTTTGACGCGCCGCCGCTAATCAACCGAATGGCGTCTTTGGGAACCAGATCAAACATTACAGCTTGTGCTTTTGCCTGGGTATCCAGTCGTGGCAGCAACTGATAAAACAGTTTTCTGCTATTTGCTTCATCAAGTGACATCGCACCGCGGGCAATAAGTGTTGCCGCTTCAAGCTGGCCTGATAGCGCATAAATCGTTGCAAGTATTTTTTGGCCTGTGGTTTGACCAGACACACGTGCCATCGACGTTTGTACCAAAGCAACTGCCGCAGGGTATTCGGCACTAAGGGCAAATGATAAGGCCAGGTACTGAGTAGCCTTATGATCACCTGGTGCAACTGACATCGCCTTTTCAAATAGCTGACGCGCTTTGCTAATGTCACCCGCGACTTGCGCTAGCTTGCCTCCAAGAATGAGCAATTCGTTACTTACATAACCAGTGGCGAGCAGCGGCTGCAATAAATTAGCTGCAGCGTCAAAGTCATCATTTCTTATATGCACACGCGCATATTCCGCAATCACTTTGCTATTGGAAGGATTGTCACGATGAAGTCTCGCGAACAAATCTAAACCCTGCTTTGTTCCGCCAAGCGAGACAGTAACACGCGCGTAGCCTATTTGAGCGTTGATTAAATCTGGGTTATTCGAAATGACTTGTGCATATAGATTCTGTGCACCTGTTAGGTTGCCAGACCGTTCAAAACCCTCAGCTACGTTTACCAAACCAGCCGGGTTCTTGTCGGCAAGGCTATTCCTTGCATTGGCGCCAAAAGGGCCAACTCCCTCAGTCGCTCGATTTCTATAGCTATCAGCGGCACAGCCACTTAATCCTACAAGGCAAAGTGCTAATGCGATTCGAATACCTAAAATTTTATTCAAATTCCTCACCTCATTTAAGGCCCTAAAACGAAGAAAAACCCTCCGCGGCACCTGCAAACCCCCAAATACAGCCAGTTCTGACGTTTAAAGTGGCCAGAAACAGCTTTTTCAGGTATAGTTATACAGTTGAGAGAGCGTGTGTCATGGGTAAATGCACGCTGTTGGAGTAAATTTATGGTTGATATTCAAGCAACTGCTGTAGCTAGCCAAGCAATTGGCGTGTCTGGAAGTTCAGGGTCACTAGAATCAGTTTCTCAAGAGAGAAAAATTGCTGATGATAGTAGCATTGAGCGAAAAGAAGTCGAGCCGTCTGCAACGCTTCCGGGTGTTGGTGATAACGTAGACTTACAAGCTTAGGCATAAGATACGTTCCAAAGAGGCCTGCGTAGATTTGCGCGGGCTTTTGGCGTGTGGGTTTGGCGCTTGTTTGTTTTTAAGACGACAGATTAAAACCTGTTTGTCACGCTTCCGTAGAATAAATGCGTCATCTTTTTCAAATCACTGGCGCTAAAACGTTCCATTTCAAATGGGTTGCCATCGGCCTTTTCTAAGGCTTTAAGATGCAGCTTCACTATAGTCATATAAGCTAAACTGGATTTTAACGCTGGATTGATAGATCTTGGCTGTTTGCTGGCTACCTCTAAGCATTCAGCAATATCGCGTACAACGGCCTGAATTGTAGGAACCAACGCCTTATAGGTCTTCTTGGGGTCTTGAAATTCCATTGCAGCGTGAAGATCTTCCGGCATATAGGTTCGGCCTGATTGCCAGTGGTACGGCAGCGCTCTTAGAAGGCCCATCAAAGACCAAGCTGTTCCTATCGCCTGAGCGATAGCTGCGCCCTCGTCTGGACCCTGCACACTATCATGCGCGCCAACCACTCTAAAAGCAGCTTCATGCAGGGCGCCACCGGCGCCCGATGCGTATGATTTCAGAGCCGCCAAATTTGCGGTCCCCTTTTCAAACATATCAATTTCACGCGCTTCTACCATTTTGCGAAGCAAACCCAACACTTGTGGAATTTTAGTAATGACCTCCAGCTCCGCAATTACAGGCTGCTTACGAACGGTGCCYGATTCYAGTTCTGACAATACCTCACCCCACCACTGAAGGCGGATACTTCCGAGTGTTAGATCGGATACATTTTCTCTAATTTTTGCCAGCTCTTGGTTAAACGCAAAAAGAGCCCAAAGGCCCCGTCGTGCTTTAGACGGCGCATACAGAGAAGCCAAATACCGTTCTTTGTCATCACCTCTCACTAAATTACGGCAATAATCGGCATTATGTGTTTGTTTGATCATGGCGGGAAAATGGCCGCTGCGCTGCGCGAWTGCAAGAGCAWTYTAAAAGRCCAYCTKCATTYGACCAATTTAYTRAATACGCACCTTAATTAATAGTTTAACTTGAGAAACTTGGGCCACGGGTTTAGGTTCCGGACTGTCAGGGTTAATAYCAATCATCCGAATCCATAAGGGGAGTGAGTTATGGGCAAAATATTAGAGTCACTGCAAAACACAGTGATTGCAGGTGTCATTCTAACAATTGTAATCTTGGGCGCCGCGACAGGCTGGTTTGCTGAATTTGCATTCGRCYYGYMKSWYTTYKCRCGCTACTTCCACGTTTTGGCTGCCGTAATGTGGATCGGCCTTCTATGGTACTTTAACTTCGTGCAAATTCCATTGATGCCTTCTATTCCAGCAGACCTTAAGCCTGCCATTGGCAAGCACATCGCCCCTAAGGCACTCTTCTATTTCCGCTGGGGAGCGATGGCAACGCTCGTYAGTGGTTTGTGGCTTATCGGGAAAGAYATTTCTGCCGCCCTTACATTTGAAAGCGGCTTCATTTTGATCGGCATCGGTATGTGGATGGCCATTATCATGTGGTTCAACGTTTGGTTCATTATTTGGCCAAACCAGAAGATCGCCCTCGGTATTGTTGACGCTGAAGCGGACGCTAAACCAGCAGCAGCGCGAAAAGCAATGCTATTTAGCCGTACCAATACACTGCTATCAATCCCAATGTTGCTTTGTATGGTGGGTMAMTYRSWCRGCSTKSYMTTYTAGGGTTTNCSKTRGRWAYGAAMRARKKRSKSGCYRTSMKGGCCCCTTTTTTTGTRCYCAATTGCCGATGCGAATAGTATGATTTTATGGGTAAGGCACATCAAGAGTGGCACCAACAGAATCGGCACGGTGTTGTTCGGCAATGCGTCTGTAGTGCTCYGCCATGTTGCGGTTTTTCTTTAWYTCCTGRTCTGTTARYCTGCGGACGAATTTKGCCGGTCGACCAACCCAAAGCTCTTGCTCATGGATAATCATCCCGGGCGTCAACATAGCACCAGCTGCCAACATCCCGTCGGTTTCAATCCGCGTATTATCCATAACAACAGCGCCCATCCCGACAAATGCACGGTCCTCGAGACGGCAGCCATGCAGCATTGCCATRTGGGCTACAAGTACATCTTTACCAATAATAGTCGGATAYGTATGGGTACTAACGTGAATAACGCTGCCGTCCTGAATATTTGAACGGGCACCAATGCGGATGTGGTTAACGTCGCCYCTGAGGACACAGTTATGCCAAATGCTTGCCCCTGCCCCAATCTCCACGTCTCCCACTATCTGTGCACCGTGAAAAACAAACGCTTCTTCGTGCACTGTGGGCCAAACACCTTTGAAAGGCGTTAAACGACCGCCRAGGTTCGTATCCTTGAATAAGGGCCCAACTGTCATCAAGGGAACATTGGGGCTTGCATMAGCCCTGTACTCTCYGGSAGGCCTAACATCAGGTTCATATTTTGWATAGCTTGTCCTGACGACCCTTTTACTAGGTTATCAATCGCTGAAMCAATTATCACACGGCCTTCAATCCGGTCGTCAAAWACATTGATGACGCAGTTGTTTGAGCCACGCACCATACGTGTTGATGGCACATTTTGGCCTTCAAGTATGGTTACAAACTGCTCGCCCTCATAATAGGATACCAACGCCTTTTTAACGTCTTCTGCTTTGCAGCCATTCAGCGTTTTAACATAAATCGTTTCGAGCTCGCCGCGGTTCATTGGCACTAGGTGCGGTGTAAAACTAATCCGTACCGGACTTGAAGCCGCAACACTCAGTTCTTGTTCTATCTCAGGCATATGCCTATGCGCACCAAGGCCGTATGGGTGCATTGCTTCAGCGACTTCCACAAACAGGTTACTTTCCTTGAGCGATCGCCCTGCACCTGAAACGCCTGATTTGGCATCAATGAGGATATCTTCTTTGCTTATAACACCGGCTTGCATAACCGGGACAAGCGCCAAAAGGGCTGCAGTTGGATAACAGCCTGGGCAAGCCACGAGTAGGGCTTCTTTTATGTCGTCTCGGTACAGCTCAGGAAGTCCGTAAACTGCGCGGCGTTGAATATGGTGTGCTTGGTGGTCCCGACCATACCATTCAGCATAGGTGTTGACGTCGCGTAACCGAAAATCCGCAGACAGGTCAACAATTTTGACCTCTGACCGAACGCTATCAGCAAGATCCCCTGCAGTCTCAACGATCATTTCGTCCAGCAGGCTATGGCCGGTAGCGTGAAGAAGACCTTTGATAACTTCCTGACTTGTCGCGTGCGGCAGGGCACAGAAGACCACATCAAGATCAACATCGCGCCATTCTACCTCTTTCAGCGTCACCAATTGTGGTAGGTCATACCCCACTAAATGAGGAAAAACCTCACCGATGGAAAGTCCGGCTTTGCGTTCAGCACTTAGAAGTACAATTTCTACATTTGGATGAGCGATCAAAAGTCGCACCAAATCGGCGCCCACGTAACCGCTAGCGCCAAGTATGGCCACTCTGTATTTCTTTTGCAGATCATCTGAAGGCGTTGATGGGGAGTCAGTCATTTTGGGGGGAGTGCTCCAATAGATGGATTAACGGCAGTTAGCACATTGTGCCAAACTGCCGTTAATATGTCATTGATTATTAAATTTAAGACGGGTCCGCTGCGACGCCCTGCCCTAGCCAACGTCCGGTGGAAGCTCAGCAATTGCTTCTTCCAGCTCTAGGAAACTCGGCATCATCCTTGATGGGACATTGCGCCGACCAATTTCAACTGAGATTTGAGGTGCGTTCCCTTGCAAGTGGGAAACTAAAACGTGCTTTGCGAGAGCAATGAACCGCCCTTCTTCGTCCATAATCTGGCCCAAGCGCGTTACAATCGGCGTAACAATAAGATAGGCGAGAAAAATACCCAGGAATGTTCCCACTAATGCACTGCCGATATAAGACCCAAGAACTTCAACTGGTTCGGCGATGGCTGACATGGTTTTCACAATACCCAAAACCGCCGCTACAATACCAATAGCCGGTAGGCCATCGGCCAAACCGGTCCAAATATGAGCCCCTACATGTTCCTCGGCGTGATGCTTATCGAGATCAGCATTCATCGCGTCTTCCATCTGCATCGGGTCATCGAAATTCATTGTAAGCATACGGATATAGTCACAGATGAATTCCACAACATGGTGGTCTGCTGCAACATTCGGGAATTGTTGGAAAATTTTAGATTCTTCAGGGTTCTCAATATGAGCTTCAATAGCCACAACCCCTTTGGACCGAATGGTCTTGACCAGCAGGAACATCAGGCAAAGCATGTCTTTGTAATCTTCGGCTTTCCACTTGGGGCCTTTAAGAACTTTTACAAAGCCCTTCATGGCGTCGCCAATGATACTACCGGTGTTGCCAGCAACAAATGCACCCACACCGCCGCCAAGGATCATCATTAACTCGGTTGGTACGGCTTTTAGGATCAAAGAGAACTTTCCACCTGCAAGCGCAAAGCCACCGAACACCATCCCAAAAACGATAAGAATTCCTATGATGAAGAACATTACTGTTACCTATACAAAATTAACCATGTTACATCGCTATCTTACTGATCTTTCAGCTTGGTTCAATAGCTTTAAAACTCTCTTAATCTAGCTATCTAATTGAGAGATATGAATAATTGGTTTAAACCGCTCTTGGATTTAATCCCGAGACGCGTATTTTACACCGCATCCGTAGGGTTTCGTACTGGGGTTTGCTATATTTTCGCCAGCTTTGAGAGCAGTCCATGCTTGCCGAACAAGATTGCTCGCACCCTTTAGGCTTGAACGCTGTACTGAAGGCCTATCATCAATTGCCCCCATATAGCGAACGACTTGGTTTTCATCGATCAAAAACATGTGCGGTGTCGTTTTCGCACCGTACATTCGGCCAATTACGCCTCGCGGATCCAATAGAATGATATCCGCATAGGACCCCTGCTTTGCCGCAATTTGGTTAGCTTCCTCCCCGCTTACATATCCTTGCAGCCCAGGGGCAGACGAAATAACCGAAATCCATTTAACGCCTTGTTCAACGAGCTCCCGCTGTAAACGTTGCATATTGCCACTCTGATAATGTTTTCGGACGAACGGGCAATCGTGATTTGTCCATTCCAGAACTACCGGTGACCCAGCGAGTTCAGCAAGAGCTACAACACGCCCGTTGCTGTCATAAGCTTCAAACGCAGGGGCCTTTTTGCCAACCTGCGGGCCTGCTAGAACAGCCTGTGCTGTCCCGAAAGCCAGTAGAATTAGCAATGCAGCTCGAATTGGATTTTTCATACAGGACTTAGAGTATATCAACAATTGTGGCGACAGTGAGTACTTCTGGAAGGACAATTACGTCGCCGCCGTCTTTGGCGAAATAGAGGTAAAGCGGCACCCCTGCTCGGCCATACTGGGCCAAAACCCTTGCAATCTCGTCATTGCGGTTGGTCCAGTCGCCCTTCATGACCTGAATACCTTTGCTTTTGAAGGCAGCCTGAGTTTCGTCGCGGTATAAAGCCACTTGCTCATTCACTTTACAGGTAATGCACCATTCGGCGGTGAAATATACGAACACAGGCGTTCCTTCAGAGCGCAGTGTGTCAAGAGCGTCAGCGCTGTACGGAACAACGGAACTCTCTTCAACTTGTCCTGGCGGCGTTGCACCAACCGACACATAAACTGACCCAGCAACACTTGCCGCGACAATTAAAGCGGCAAGTGACCGGCCAACGACAGAGCGAGTTTGGCCCCAGAGCCATACGCCGAAGCCAATGAAGATTGCAGAGAGCAGCAAGCCAAGCATAGCCAAAGGGCCCGCCTGAAGAACAAATACGTACACGAGCCAAGCAGCAGTAGCGAGCATAGGGAAAGCAAGACCCTGCTTCACTTTTTCCATCCATAAACCCGGCTTAGGCATCATGGAAGCCAACCGCGCGCTATAAGATAGCAGCAAGAAGGGCAGCGCCAGGCCCAAGGCCAACAGACTGAAGACCAGAATGACGATGTGAATAGGCTGAGTAAGGGCAAACCCAATGGCTGGCGCCATCAGCGGCGCAGTGCACGGAGTGGCAACCAGTGTTGCCAAGACGCCTTTAAAGAAAGAACCCTGCAGTCCTTCCCGAGAAGCAAGCTGCTGACCGCTGCCTTCTATGCCGAGCTGTATCGTAAACACACCAGCCAGTGAAAGAGAGACCAACACCATTAAAAGCGCGAGTAAACCAACAAAAATTGGGTCCTGCATCTGGAAGCCCCAA
>JAESRJ010000054.1 GCA_016764715.1 Kordiimonadaceae bacterium
AACACAGCCCAACCTGCCGGTGATGCCGCTGGCGGAACATGTGGTTGAGGATTACCAAACACTGCGCTTTTCGCTGAAAGCCCATCCGCTTAGTTTCCTGCGGGACCGCTACGCGAAGCGCGGCATCCTGCGGTGCAGTGATTTGGCCGAACGCAAGAACGGCGACAAAGTAAGCGCCGCCGGATTGGTGCTTGTACGCCAGCGCCCCGGCAGTGCCAAGGGCGTAGTATTTATGACCGTTGAGGACGAAAGCGGCATCGCCAACATCGTGGTATGGAGCAAAGTCTTTGATAGCTCGCGCGCCACCCTAATGAGTGCCCGACTGATGATCATCCACGGCGAACTTCAGCGCGAAGACGGTGTTACCCATTTGGTCGCCCACAAACTAGAGGACGGCTCGCACGACCTGCAGCGCCTAGCAGACGGCACCCTAGACGAGGAAGATCCACCCGTCAGCAAACGCCGCCCCGTACCGCGCCAACGCCACCCGCGACACACCCGCGCGCTAGTCCCAGTGAGCCGTGACTTTCATTAAGGTTTTGAGCTAGAAAATGTCACACCCCTAACCGGAAAATCGATCCGGCAGGTCCTTGTTCGGATATTTAGTCATAGTAAAACGTGCCAATGACATGGCAGTAAATTCTAAACTACCAGCAAAAAAAGCCACACGTTTAACGGAAAAGTCCAGTCGGGTAATTTCATGACGGGCGAGAAATTTTATTCTACCAAACTTACCCGATCTAAAGCAGCCAGCACCGGTAACTAGAATGACTGGATACCAAACAGAAATCGCAGACGCCCAAAGAAATAGAGCTACAAGAGCCGGGCTTAAAACCATCAGCACAAATGCCTGAGGAATTAGTAATTTCCACCTACCATCCATCCAGACATCGAATGGATAATATTGATACATCAACCCAACCAACCCTAAGACAATCACCACCTGAACGGCTCGAAACCAAACTCTGGGCCGAAAAACATACGAATAATTCGACTGTCTAAGTTCAATCGTTTTTCCCGTTTCTAACTGCATGACACGCCCCAAAAAATCCAAACAAACTCCAGTAATCTTGAAGCACGAGAACAATCACGATACAAGAATATAAGCAGAACCAAGGAGCTAGGCCATCAAACACAAACCCATATTCGAAGAGGTATTTGGGGCTGACTGGGCCGCGCTACCGCCTGTGTTCAAACATCACTATGCCAACAGGCCGTATTCGGATGATGTGTATACGGTTGCGGGCATGCTCGACATTAAGTGCGGCTGGATCATGAGCTTGCTGAAACCGCTTCTGATGCTGCTGCTCGGGGTGCCACCGATTAGCGAACGCGAAGTGCCGGTTTCTGTGCRCTTCGAAAGCAGGCCGGATACGGCGGATTTCCATTTTAACCGCACCTTCCGTTTCAAAGGCCGCGAGCCCTATGTGTTTCATTCGCGCATGGTGCATCGGGGTGGGCATTTGGTCGACGAGGTCATGCCATTTGGCGTTGTTTGGCGCTCCCACTATAGCTGGCAGAAAGACCGTGTAGTTCTGGCGCACAGGGGCTACGGATTGCGCCTGTTTGGCAAAACAATTCCGGTGCCGCTGGGCCTCCTCATGGGCAAAGGCCACGCCGAAGAAATCGCCACCAGCGATACAAGCTACCGCATGCATGTTCAAATGACCCATCCGCTTTTTGGTGTGATGTACGACTATAAAGGCAGCTTCCAAATAGAAACCGGCGTGGTACCCTGAGAATAAGCTTGCATACACACGCTAGTTCCCAATCTAATAGACATAACAACAAGCCTGAAGGGCCCGAAAAGGATACGGATGATGGGGAAGCGGCTACCTGAAATATTCGATGATATGCGGCTCGCAATATTGGGACGCAAAAAGGACCACAGCTGGAGCGAAAGCGGCAAAGACGCGTACGAAGCCACTGTTGGCGGCGTGAAAAACCTGACCGGCGATACGCTTAGCAAAACCGCACAGCGCTTCAATGATGCCCTGCCCTATATCCAGCGGGCAGGGTACGAAGTGACGCAAGTAGAAGTAGGTCTGGGCCTATCACCCAAAATCGTGCCGCGCCTGAAAATGCGGGAACTACTAGGTGAAGAAGAACAGGCAGCCCTGCTTGAAGAGGTGCGCGACCAGAAGCTCGTCAGCACCATCATCAGCACTTTGTTCAAAGCCAGCGCCGCGCGAAGCAAACTGAAATTCAAAAGCTTTCACTTCACCGAAATTGAGCTGGAGCTGAGCATTCTGCCGTCTGTAATTCTGAAATTTAAGCCCGACCGCAATGCTATCGCGGCCGCCCCAGCAGAACTAACTTTTGATGAGAAAGATACCCCCGAGAGCTAACCCTTTGGCCACTCAACGCGTTTTCTACCATTAAATTTAACAGCGGCTAATCATACACTGGTATAAACATCCTGTTCAGTACCGAACACGCACTGTTCGATACYGAACAGYCMCGCAAAMTSYYYTTMKCGGAAARTMGCCTAACMYACTATAATATATAAYAAAAAAYRRACCYSGCACCTTGGCATGCGCCTTGCTCATATAGCGCAATAACAAAGCGGCGAAAACAGCTGCACAATATGCAAGCGGGGAACAACACAGATCATGCTTAAAAATTATGTCTTAATGTCGTGGCGCAGTGCAGGTCGTGACCTGTCCGGTTTCTTCATCAACATCATTGGCCTACTAGTCGGATTTACGGTTTTCACCGTTACCTTTTCCGCCGCCCATTATATGGAAACATTTGACCGTGATTTCACCTATGCAGACCGCACCTACACACTTAACTTACTGACCGGCCCGGCTAGCCACCGAAATGAGCCAAGACAGAATAATAGTTTTTCTGGCGCCATTGATGGCCTCAAGGAACGTGCGCCAGAAATACTATTTGCAGGGCGGGTTCAAAAAGGAAACACCACCTACGAGAAAGATGGCAGCTTTTTCCCGCTCGCCTACAAAGCCGTTGATGCTGACACCCTTAAGATCTTTGACGTTACYRTCACWGAGGGYAGCGCKGARRYTTTCACCRMYGGTTTRGATGTGGCTTTAYTGAGCARAAAAGCWGAAAAACRYTTTTTCCCRRATGGYGGCGCGGTTGGCGAAACRCTRWCGATTGGCAAYGGAAACYTRATCACTATTGCAGGTGTSTATGAGRACCTACCCGCAAATTCGCACCTTTCTTCAGCCATCGGCGGCAGGTTCGCCTTTGATTTCCTGATCCCAATTGCGCTGCACGAAAAACTAACAGGGCGTACTATTAAGAATGGCTGGAGCACTGTCAGTAGCGATCTGAACAGCTATGTTGTAGTGGCCGAAGGTACCAGCCTTGCCACTTTGGAAAAACGCCTAAGCGAGCAGCTWTTTACCACCCGTGAGTTTACAAACGAAGCTGGCGAGTTGTTTTACCTAGGCATGTGGGCCATGCCACTTACTGAATTCGGCTCAGGTTCTGCGGTAGGCGGACCCATTAACGGGCCCCTCGTTTTCCGCATACTTGGCGGCCTTATACTCGGCTTGGCAGTGTTAAATGCCATCAGTCTAGCAAGTGCACGCATGATTAACCGCAGCCGCGAAATTGGCCTACGCCGCATTTTCGGGGCAAACCGGCTTAACCTGACGGTTCAGTTTATTTTTGARAATACCATTTACGCCCTGCTGGCTCTGGTTATATCAGTGATTTTCACGATGGACATATACACCCGTCTGCATGAGCTGACGGGTTTTAACATTGTCTTTTCAGCCATGTGGGATTTTGAATTGATGGTAGGCCTAGTGTTTGCCGCTGTGGTTGTTGGCGTGCTCTCGAGCCTTTACCCGATCATCTTATTCTCTGGCGTGCTTAAAAGCGTTTCCATCAACCGCACCCTTTCCATGGCAACCTCTGCCAACTGGCTCAAGAAAATCCTGGTCGGTACCCAGTTTACGGTCGTGGCTGTTTTGGTACTGGTTTTCATTGTCATTCAAGAACAGCACCAATATCTTATCGACGACATTCACCCTGTGAACGCGGACCGCATGGCTGTGATCCAACACCTGGAGACGGACGGCATGAACAGGACAGTTGCACAGACCGTCCGCGCACTGCCCGGCGTTCAGTCTGTGTCTCTTAATAACCTGATGCCATATTCTACGAGCAGTCACACCACCGTGATGAACATTCAGGGTGTGGGCACCAATATGATCTTTCAGAAAGTATCCCTCGATAGAGCGTTTTTTAAACAGCTGAATATTCCACKTCTTGCGGGCCGCTAYCTGGACGAAACAAGAGTGGCTGATACAATCGTCCGCGCAGAAGAGGGGGTAGAAGAAGGCGCGCAAGACGGCCTTAGAACAGAGCGCTATATGGTCAACGAGGCTGCAATGCGCCAACTGGGGTATACAAASCCAAGTGAAATCGTCGGCCAAATTYTTACGCTTACGTCGCTCGCAATTGAGGTKGTTGGTGTGGTACCAGATACCAAAATCGGYATTCCTATCGACCGACCTTCAGCAACTTTGTTTTCTGTCGAAAACGATTTTCAGCGCAATTTAACAGTCCTATATGAACCGGGTGCCAGCATAAACCTAAGTGCCTTGGAACAAGCTTGGCAAGCCGTTGACCCGTCTGCGCGAGTTGAAGTCAAATTGCTAAGCGATGTCAAAGCTGAGGCCCTTCAGGTGTTCGAATTTTTGCGCTACTTCTTGATTGCGGTTACAAGCATAGTCATCACGCTGGCAGCGGCGGGCCTCTATGCCCTTACCGCCTACCTGGCAGCGTCAAAGCGGCGGGAGGTTGCAATCCGCAAAGTGCACGGCGCGCCAATTCGTCGTATTTTGCAGCTTTTGGTTTGGCAGTTCACCAAGCCGGTTACGATCTCCTTGGCACTGGCATTGCCGTTAACATTCCTGTTCTTGGATACACAGATACTGTCGCTTTATTCCAATAGAATTGAGCTGGACGCGACGCCCCTGCTGGTGACTGTGCTGCTGATCATGACAATGGCGATTGGCACGAGCTTTGTGCATATCGCTAAAACCGCCAGATCTCGCCCTGCAGAAGTATTGCGGGCAGACTGATACCCAAACCGAAAACGGCAGGCAAACCGGGCTATCCGGCCAGCCTGCCGTTCAGGCAGAGGGCGGTTGGCCTCAGGCGCGCTCTGCTATTGTCTTTAGGGCAGCTTCCAAGGCTTCTTCGGCAGCTACGGCCACGTGTGGCACAACGCCGGTACCTTCCCACGGCTTTCCCGTAACCGGGTGCGTGGTCTGCAATATTGGCAAGAACATCATCAGCCCGCCACCGATCTCGATATTGGCACCCGCATTCCCCGCTCCGGCAGTTTTTTCACCGACAAGGGTGGCGCGGTCTGTATTTTTAAGCGCAAATGAAATGGCCTCCGCCCCTGAAGCGGTGCGGCTACTGGTCAAAATATACAGGTTTTTGTCAGCGAATTTTTTGCCRACRTTKGTTTCRACTGACCAAAATTTYTGCGGCGTATCGAACCTACGGCTAACACTGGAGGAGAGGTGCGTACGTTTACCGTAAAACTGGCTAGTGAAATATTGCACACCTTGAACGGTGCCGCCGGGCACTGTACGCAAATCAATGATGATATTGTCTGCCCCTTCTAGTGCACTGAGGGCGTTGGAAAAAATTTCAGGGTTCAGGAAAATGCCGCTATCAATTGTAAGCAGGCCAGTGCTTTTATCCAGCATCTCAACTGTGATTTTGGTGGTCCCAAACGCGCCGCCACCTGCCGGAACCMGCACTCTGCGCATCCGCGGAACCCCGCGCCCGCCCGAAGCTCTTGAACGAGTKCGAATGGCGGCCTCTGTACGGACCTTGAGRTGYAAATCATGCGCGGCATTCCACAAAACAACATTGATCGCGTCGATAAACCCATCTTGGTCCATTGCCAATAGAGCACCGTCCTTAGCAGCGCTTCGTAATGCTTCGGCCGTAGAGTACGCAATCTCTTCAATGGGATACTGTCGTTCAATGGCACTGGCCATCGTTTCAATTGTGCCTGCATAATCGGCCTTTGCAACAGTCGCCGCCTCAAACGCAGGYGCTGTTGCAAAAGCGGGCGCCGCCACAAAGAGTGTGGTCGCGGCCATCAGAGCAGCAATGAGAGCGTGGTTTTTKTTGATCRTCATTTTAAGTCCTCATGTCAGTAATTRATAATAGATGTTAGGGGCTGCGGAGYGGYTTTAGCGCTTCCCTTGTCCCAGTTTCTCGGCCATGCGTTCAGACCAGCCTTTCTTTGCTAACGCCTCTCTGAATGTCACTAGCGCCTGAAATAGCTGATCACCGGTTTCGACTTCTATGTCGGCAAAAACACCTTCTGCCGCTGCGGTGATTTGCCCAACAAGGGGACGCAGCCGGTGGCCTTTTTCTGTTAAGCTATAGAGAGTTTGACGCCCATCGCTGGGGTCGCGCTTTGCCGTTACGACGCTGGCTGCCTTCATTCCTTTAAACAGCTTCACCGCATGAACATGGCTAATCCCCATCATTTTTGCAGCGGCCATCACAGTTACCGTTTTGTTCATGCCGAGGTAGCCAAGAATAGACCCCCACGAGGGATCCAAATCAGGATCAACGGACCKGCAGATCTGTTGCCCTTCTTGCATCATTTCAAGCGAAAGGTTTCTAAGGTGGCGGGCGAGGAATGCGCGTTGGTTCATTTTGTTTCCATTTCAAAGCACTGTACGTAACTAGTTACATAGATTTGAGAGGCAGAGTCAATTCCACTGATCTCAAGGCTGCCACGCTTGGCCGCAAATCATAAAGAAAGGCCCTGTTGGTTTGACTTTCTTGTCAGAATTGAGCGTCTCAACAGCACGCTTGCCTATCTCCTACATATGTAGTACGACACCTGTAGTAATATGGTCGTCATAAGACCGAAACACACGATATACCGAGGGAACAAACATGTTGATGAACTATATTCTGACCGCCTGGCGCGGCGCTCGGCGGGACTTATCAAGTTTTTTGATCAATATGATTGGCCTGATCGTTGGCTTCACCGTTTTCACGCTGGCCTTCTCCTTCGCACACTATATGGAAAGCTTCGACCGCAGTTTTGAGCGCGCGGACCGCACCTATACTTTGGGTCTAAGGCTCAAACCCGGCAACTTCTTTGGCCGCGATCAGATGACAAGAAGTTTCACTGGCTCAATCGACGGGCTYAAAGAACGCGCCTCTGAAATCGAACTTGCGGGGCGCGTAATATCTGCAAGGGCGGCTTATGAGAAAGACGGCTTGTTCGTGCCCTTTGCTTACCGAGCCGTTGACCTCGATACTTTCAAGATTTTTGATGTTCAAATAACCTCAGGCAGCTTGGCAGCTTTCAGCGAAAAGTTAGATACAGTATTACTTAGCGACCGCGAAGCCGCCTTCCACTTCGGCACAGACGACCCAATTGGAAAAACGTTCAATATCAACAACACACGCACCCTAACAGTTGTGGGTACCTTCGAGGATTTACCGACAAACACCCACTTGATGAGCAATCCCGGAGAGCGGTCAGCCTTTGACTTTGTGGTATCGGTCGACCTTTACGACAAGTTAAACGGCTCCTCKACTAAAAACGGTTGGGATAGCATCCGCAGCAGCGTAACCAATTATATCGTCGCTAAGGAGGGAGTTGGCATTGAGATGATCGAACAGCGCCTAACGGAACAGCTTATCGCCAACACTACAGCTGACGACCAAGAAGTGTTCACCGGCATGTGGCCATACGCAATTGACAACCTGCAAGTTGATAATTTCCAGGAAGACGGCGTTGACCTTATCCTCATAGTTCGGATCGTCGGCGGCCTTATCCTCGGCTTGGCTGTCCTGAATGCGATAAGTCTTGCTAGTGCGCGCATGATCAATCGCAGCCGCGAAATAGGCCTGCGCCGTGTTTTTGGCGCGCACCGCARKGACCTAACGCTTCARTTTATTATGGAAAATACAGCATATGCGCTTATTGCCCTAGCTGTAGCCGTTTTCGCTGCTTTTGATTTATTCGCAACCATTAAAGAGCTCTCGGGTCTGGACCTTGATTTCGGCTACATGCTGGATTTGAAACTCATTCTAGGGCTGRTATTTGCGGCAATCGCCGTTGGYTTGATCTCTAGCTTTTATCCAATATTACTCTTTTCTGGCATTTTAAAAAATGTCTCCCTTAACCGCACGCTCACTCTTGCTACATCAACCTCCTGGCTTAGGAAAACGCTGGTAGCCTTCCAGTTCACTGCTGTAACCGCACTGATCCTAACCTTCATCGTTGTGCAGCTGCAAAACCGACACATGGCGGACAGCATCTTAAAAATTGATACTGGCAATATGGCTGCCATCACCGGCCTATATGCTGACGGCATGTCACGCACAGTCGCGCAAACGGTTCGAGCGTTGCCCGGCGTTAAATCCGTATCCCGCAACAACTTGCCTCCTTATTATAACAATACCAACATCACCACGATGAACATMTTRGGWATTGGTGACGACATTCGKTTCCGGATGGTYGCKGCTGACAAYCARTATTTTGARCAACTGGGCGTAAAACTGYTSGCGGGTCGCATGTTGGACGAGACACGCGAAGCCGATTACATAACTCCTGAAGAAGCTAGCGACCGAAATGCACCGCGAAACTATGTGGTGAATGAAACTGCTATGCGCCAGCTAGGCTTCACCGATCCAGATGAAATCATTGGCCACACTTTTATTTCAGTWGGSCGMGGGSAAGAAGARAGCTCATCAGAACGCACCATCATCGGTGTCGTACCSGATACACGTATCGTTGTCGCGCGCGAGGAGATTATGGCWACAATTTACCGCACCAATGAAAATTCGCTCAACGCMCTAACCGTCCTGTATGAAGATGGTGCGGAGATGGACATCGCTGCCCTAAACAAGGCGTGGCAGGCAGTTGACCCTGCCGAGCTAGCACAGGTCCGGCCATTAACAACTATGGCCAGCGATGCGCTCTTTGCTTTGAACGCGATGAAAACAGCCGTTATCGCCGTGACCCTTATCACCATAACAATGGCAGCAGCAGGTCTCTATGCCCTAACTTCATATCTAGCAGCGTCCAAGAAACGCGAAGTCGGTATCCGTAAAGTCCACGGAGCACCGATACAGCACATCTTACGGCTGTTGATGTGGCAGTTCACTAAACCTGTGATRCTGTCKCTARTGCTTGGCCTGCCCCTTACATTCCTACTATTAAAAACCCAGTATTTGACGCAGTTCGCGGACCGTATCGAGCTTGGTCTATTCCCGGTCATGATTACGGTAGCGCTAGTTTTGATAACGGCGCTGACAACAAGTTTCTTCCATATTTTGCGTGCGGCAAGGTCCCGGCCCGCAATTGTTCTCAGAAGCGAATAGTCTCTATAAATGCCAGGTGCGTTAAACACTAGTTTACGCTCTCCGTGGTATTGTCACCTTTGAAACTGGGCCAACCACCCCAACAAGGGTAACAAGAATGGCAATCGCAACACAGCATATCCCTCTACTAGTCGTAGACGATGACGAGCTAGAAGTTGTCGCGATCCGGCGCGGGCTCAAAAAAATTAACCTAAWYRWCCYWWTTTNCYAMKCAAAAGATGGCTTGGAAGCACTCGATTTCCTGCGCGGGAAACACGGGCACGACAAATTGGGCAAGCCGTTTCTGGTGCTTCTCGATATCAATATGCCGCGCATGAACGGCCACGARTTTATGAGRGARGTCCGGGCCGACCCAGAAYTATGCGACACTGTTATATTTGTGCTYACCACYTCAAACGATGAAAGCGACATGACCGAAGCGTAYCAAAACCAGGCGGCGGGTTTCATTGTCAAAAGTCACCTAAAGGGCGACTATCAAAGCCTTGCCATGATGCTAAAGACCTATTGGGACGTCGTACTTCTACCTAATTAACGMGAACTGCTACAAGTTTCTGTTACTTGTTCTCTYATGCGGTGATACTGTGTTATTATTCAAGCATTCGGGGGAATGCAAACTAAGGCTACTTATGCATACGCCCAACTCGATTTTAGTTGTAGACGATGATGATATTGACGCCTTGGCCGTAACCAGAGCCCTTAAAAAACAAGGCATGGACAACYCCATTGGGCGCGCACAYGACGGAATTGAAGCGCTTGAAATATTACGCCGAACAGGCGGWCACGATCCTGACGGCAGACCTTAYACAATTGTACTTGATCTCAATATGCCGCGCA
The DNA here is from genome assembly GCA_016764715.1 of Kordiimonadaceae bacterium. GTDB lineage: Bacteria > Pseudomonadota > Alphaproteobacteria > Sphingomonadales > Kordiimonadaceae > Kordiimonas. Next base: position 10,198 of record JAESRJ010000054.1, read on the forward strand.
TGAATGGCTTGGAGTTTCTTTCAGAAATGCGCAGCGACCCCAAATTAAGCGACATGGTTGTCTTTGTTCTAACCACGTCTAACGCGCCAGAGGACCGAGCTGCAGCCTATAGCCACAGAACAGCTGGTTACGTTGTGAAATCCGATCTAAATGGTAGTTATGAAACGCTAGCGAGCCTGCTTAATACCTATGCCAAAGTCGTTTCACTACCCCATTAACGCCGCGCGCCTTTCAGGTCTTAAGTTTTCTGTGCCGCCGTGCCCGGTTGTCTCGGCCAGCCTAATTATCATTCCGCCTAGGGAGTAGCGCCGCGTCAACAACAACAGCGCCGTCAGCACCAAAGCGTTTGAGCTTGCGTCCAATAGCCTGCGGTCGGTTAACAGCTGTTTGTAGCTGTCCAGCTTTCCTCCTGTCCCTGTTACCAGACAAACAGGCGTCGACACTTTCAATCAACTCGTCAGGGCTAAACGGCTTATCCAGCGTATCGTCAGCGCCCAGCATCGACGCTGTGGACAATATCACCCCTGTGCCCATCATTTTTTGCCCAGTTAGGTTCCGGCGAGGCCCCCCACCCGTGATAGCAATTACTTTCACGTCTGGATAAAGCTTCGCTATATCGCTGATAAGCTCAATGCCTTCTTTATCAGGCATAATTATATCAGTGACAACTAGGTCATATGAGTTTTCCTCCAATTTACGGTCGGCAACCAGCCCATTACAGGCCTCGGTAACTTTGTGGCCCGCCGCTGTCAACACCAWGCGTAAACTCACCCGCACACTCTCTTCGTCATCGACAACAAGTATATTTGCCATCTCATATGCCCTTCATATTTAAAAAATATTTTATTAGACTTATCATGCGATCAACTGTGTTTTCGAAAGCTTTGCCGGCAGCGGCAACAATATTTCAAAGGACGTGCCCTCCCCTAGTGCGCTTTTGCACTTAACCCTGCCGCCGTGGTCAGACACCGTGCCGTAAACAGTGGAAAGCCCCAATCCTGTGCCTTTACCCACTGTTTTAGTGGTATAAAACGGGTCAAATATTTTACTCTGTACCTCTTCGCTCATGCCGATTCCAGTGTCACTAATAGTGATCACGACGAACTCACCAATGTTTTCCTTAGCAGAAGATATATTTAGGTCTCCTTCTATAACACGATTAGTTGTTGTTATGGTCA
>JAESRJ010000209.1 GCA_016764715.1 Kordiimonadaceae bacterium
CGCTAAAGAATTTACAGTTGATAATGTTGCTAGAGTAACGTCTGCTGTTGCTGAGTGGCTCTTAAAGAACTTTGAGAAACCGTCCGTAGTAATTGGACACGATTGTAGGTTTGGTGGAGAAATGTTTGTTGAGGCCGCTGTAAAAGTGCTGACACGCTACAAAGACCATTACCGGACGAAGAATATAAAGGCGTATCTAACGGGTAACCGGAAACGCCGCCAATATATCATCCAGGCCTCTAAGGAAGTGGGCATTATGCCAACAACTGAGGGCGGGTTGGATGCCAAGCTGGATCTAACCCATATGATCGACGGCTTTGCTGGTAACGAGCATAACCTGCCGATCATTCCGCTTTATAAAGATACGGTTCAGCTCGCTGCGCAAACCGGTATTGGTTATACGCCAACATTGCTGGTTACGTACGGCGGGCCGTGGGGCGAGAATTTCTTCTACACCACCACTAACCCGCATGATGACGCCAAGATGAACCGCTTTATGCCGCACAGTGTTTTGGACCGGTCGACCAAGCGTAGGCCTTGGGTCAGCCCAGAAGAGTATAGTTTCACCCGTGTGGCGGACAGTGCGATCAAGATCCAGCGGGCTGGCGGTAAGGTTGGCGTTGGCAGCCACGGTCAGTTCCAAGGCCTTGGCTACCACTGGGAAATGTGGGCGCTCGGATCTGGTAACGCCACACCAATGGAGGTGCTAAAGGCGGCCACAATCGACGGCGCGCATATCATTGGCCACGGCGACGAAGTGGGATCGATCGAGCCCGGTAAGTTTGCTGACTTGGTTATCCTGAATGCTGACCCACGGCTCGACATCAAAAACACAGCTGACATCCACCGAGTGATGATGAATGGCCGCTTATATGATGATGATACGCTGGAGGAACTTTGGCCACGTAAGAAAACTTTACCAAAACTCTGGTATCAGGGGCAGGGGCCGGTTAAGAATTAACCAGCCGAGTAATGAAACGACAAGGAGGGGCCGGTTTTCTGGCTCCTTTTCTGTCTGACGGTTGTAGTAAATCATTTGGTTGCCAGACCAAATGAGCCGAGAAATCTCAGGGGAATTCGATGGCAAAGAGTACGGACGAAGAAATGTTCCTCATCAGCAGCAAAGAGCAATTTGATTGCTTAATGTCTGCGCGCCGAATGGACATTGTGGACCAATTAGCAAATGTTGGTGCAAAATCAATCAGGGAACTTGCCAAACTTGTGGGCGCAAAGCCATCCRSTTKKTWYMWSYAKMWGSAATTGTTGCAAAAAGTTGGCTTAATTCAAGAGGCCGGGACGCGCGTAGTGAACCGGCGACAAGAGCAGCTTTACAAAACGCCAGGTACCAAGTTGAAATACGACTTGCCAATCGATAAACCTGAAGCGCGCGATATATTTAAGCGTCTTGGTTCGGCCCAGTGCCGCCAAACTGACCGTGATTTTGCGCGCGGCTTGCAAGGCGATAACGTTACCGTTGACGGCCAAGATAGAAACCTGCTGATCTTTCGGCTTGTCGGTGCACCCGACCCAGAAGCGCAGGCCAAGATCAACGGCCATATTGAAAGCATTGCGTCTTTGATGTGGGATTCTGCGGGGCAAGATAACCCGCTTATCGTGCTTTCTGCAATGATGGCCCCGGTTCCGCGCCCAAAGGGTGAAGCCGTGGCTAAGCCTGTAGACGAACCTGGTACTTCGGGCGAGGGCAATGGCAGCTAACAGATGAGGCATCTGAGGGGCCTATGACACCGAAACTGGAAAAATTACTCAAGGATATTCGGGCCTGCACGCTTTGCGAAAACGCCCTTAGTCACGGTGTTCGCCCTGTTGTGCAAATTAGCGCGCAGGCGCAGATATTGATCGCAGGTCAGGCCCCCGGCAGTAAGGTTCATGCAACAGGCATTCCTTTTGATGACCCTAGTGGCCACCGCTTGCGGGACTGGATGGGCATCAGTAAAACCATATTTTATGATCCCGAAAAAATTGCTATATTACCGATGGGGTTTTGTTATCCCGGCAAAGGAAAATCGGGTGATCTGCCTCCTAGGGCTGAGTGCGCGCCAGCGTGGCGAGACCAACTTTTAGGCCAACTTCCCACCTTAAAACTTACGCTGGTGATTGGCCAGTATGCGCTGAAGTGGCATATGCCAGATGCCGAGGAACCAAACCTGACGGAAACCGTTCGTAACTGGCGAGCCTATATGGATAGGGGCTTGCTGCCACTGCCGCACCCTAGTCCCCGTAACAATATCTGGCTTAAGAAAAATCAGTGGTTTGAGGCAGAAGTAGTACCCGCTTTGCGCGGCGTAATCGATTCGGCTTTGGGGTAAATATGGTATTCTGCAGGGTGTACTAGTACAGTTAATACACTGAGTGGTACAGTTGTGGTTCTTTTTCGGCCATTTTTTTAAATTACAATAAAACATATAAAAACAGCTACTTAACTCGATTAGTTGGTCGTTGTTGACGCTTTTCATATCCTCTTCATTCACTTTCATACTTGACTAAAGTTCATGCATCACGCAACTGTACTAGTACACGCAGTACAGTTGGTTAGATAAAGATGAGCAAAACAGGCACCGTAAATATTCAGATCGTCACCGGCGATGCACGGCCAATCTTCAAACAGATTGTCGACGGGATACGAATGCAAATTGCCCACGGGGATTTGCAGACAGGCGACAAACTTCCGAGCGTCCGGGGCCTGGCAATGCAGCTCACAATCAACGCCAATACTGTGGCTAAGGCCTACGCGGATTTAACCGCGCAGGGCTTGGCAGAGGCCCGGCAGGGTTTGGGATTATTTGTGGCCGAGCCACGACAGCTTCTAAGCGAGGAAGAGAAAAATAAACGCCTGAACACTGCCATAGAAACCTTTGTGAACGACGTCGTGTATTTGCAGGTCCCGGAAGAGGACATCAAAGCGCGGCTCTCAGAGGCACTGACAAAAATAGGGCGGCTSAARAAMRCSCCCAARCAAGATAGTTGAGGATAGCAAGATGATGCAMACATGCATTGAAACAAACGGACTAACCAAAAAGTTCGGAAAAAAGACAGCGTTAAGGGATTTCGACCTAACGGTAGAGCAAGGCGGAATTCATGCAATCGTCGGCAGTAACGGCGCGGGGAAATCAACYCTGTTCCGCCTGCTGCTCGGCGTTACCACSCCRACATACGGCAGCGCAAARCTGCTGGGTGTTGATAGCCAGAGCCTAACCCCTGAAGTACGCGGAAAAGTTGGTTATGTGAACGAAGAACATACACTGCCGGGCTGGATGACAGCAGAGGCCGTWAAGAAGTTTCAGCARAGCTTTTACCCGCAGTGGAACGAGAATATTTACCAATCTGTTGTGGGCTATTTTGATGTTGATCCAAAACAGAAGGTCTCAGGCCTTTCTAGGGGTGAACGGGCAGGTTTGAATTTGGCGATGGGCCTGGCGCAGTCCCCAAACTTGCTGATTTTGGACGAACCAACGTTGGGCCTTGATGTGGTTGCGCGTCAATCGTTTCTCGAGGCGGTGATGTTCACAGAAACCGAAGGCAATACAACGATCATCTACTGTTCTCACCAGATGGAAGAGATCGAGCGCGTTGCCGACAAGCTGATTATTATGGAAAAGGGCGTGTTGCAGAACAACAGCAGCCCCGAGGCTTTTGTTGCCCGCATCTCCTACTGGATCGCAGATTTCGGCGGCAAAATCCCGGCGCGGGACAAAATCCCGGGCTTTTTATCAGCACGGAATATTGACGGCATCCACCATGTGATGGTGGCGGACCAAGACAAAAGCTACGGGTCTGTCCTCACSGGRCTTGGTGCSACAGCSGTTASCCCAAATTCMGTAAATCTWGAGAGRGCGGTCAACGCTTTYCTAACCAAAAATCATAATACGCCAAACAGCGCTCATAACGGCAACTTCAATGCCGGCAGCCAAGGGTAGGRTCAGTCATGTTAGAACTATATAAAAGCGAGTTTTCGCGCTACAGGAAATGGTCACTGATGCTGCTCGGCGCACTCCTGGGTGTGTTTTTGCTCGTCTCAAAACTGAAGCCAATTCTGGAAGGGGACGCGCTACAAAATTTTGCCTTCACGGCGTATGCCATTCTTGGCAGCTTGATTTTCGGCGTGGTGCAGATGCTGCTCCATAAGCGCACCAATCACTGGACGTATCTGGTGCACCGCCCTCTATCAGCGCATAAAATATACGCCGCCATTGCAGGCGCTGGTTTTACGGTGCTTTTCATTGCCGTGGCGCTGCCGTGGTGGGTTGTTACCCTAAGTCTCGACGCATTTACTAATAATGTGGTTGATAACAGGCACTATGTGTATCCGCTATTTCTACTGCTTACGTCGTATGTGACGTATCTTATTGGCAGCTTGGTTATTCTAAACCCCAATAAGGGCGTGATCGCCTTAATGATTATGCTCTATGTGTTGATAGCACCGACACCAGACGGTATGCTGACACAGTTTCTGCCGCCAATTGTGCTTGTGGGTGTGCTCCTTTACCTCAATTTCATGAGTTTCAAAGTTGACCTTTCAACACACACACAAAAGCCACTGACAGTTATTCTTATGGCGGTGCCTATGTCGCTGGCGTTGGCGTTCCTTCTCCAGCTTTCTACGGCGGTATTTTACCATATTCCGCTCTTTATCTTGGATAAGCACCCGGATAATCATCCAGTGAAGGGTTCTTACTCGTACCTGTGGTCTGAATCTACACCTGCGAAACGGTTGGCCTATGCCCTTGAAGGCAGTGATCATCCAAAGGCGGCCTATTTCATCAAACAGGTTGAGCTTGCAGACGAAGGCTACATAAGCCCGGATCACTGGACATTCCCGCGCCGCGGCCAGATGTATAATAAGGACCGTCAGTTTGAATTGCGGGACACCACAAGCAATACCAGCTGGCATTTCTCGCACGACAGCATGCTGCTTGAAGGCCGCAATGTTACCACCCGTAAACGCGTGGGTGTTGTCGGGATGAACGGTTTCCTTGATAGCGCCGATTTGGCCACGCCGAGCGATCGCTTTGACGAAGTACCTTTCATGGTTGGTGACAAGCTTTTGGCGACGACAAAAGTTATCTATTCGGTGAATTTTGCGGACAGGGTATTGACGGTTAAATTCAAGCCTGAAGCGGGCGAATACTTCATCAGTCGCCCTCAGCTTAGTAAGGAACCGGATTATGCCTCAGTCGCCACAAATAAAAGGTCGCTGATATTTGATAAGGCGGAGTTCTTCGACGAAAACATCGTGGTTGTACCTGAATACTCTCTGCCGCACCCTGTCGATCCTGCAAACATCAAYTATTGTTGGACATACCAATTGGTGGATGGCTACCTGTTCCTTTGTCATGGTCGCGATTACTTCGGCTTTGGGCGCGGCGGTACGGAACTGATCCACGCTAAACTTGGCGGCACGAACGAATTGATTGCCAGCCGTGAATACACGGTTCCAAGGATGCCGGCATGGGTTCATGATTTCAACAATATCGTATCGCCGGCTGCGACCTACGTGACCTCGCCGGTTCTGCGTTGGATGGAGCCAGCTGAAACAGGGAACGAAACGTTTTCTGAACTGCGGGCACGCGATTATCCGACATACGTCTACTGGGTGACGGCTTTCTTCGCGCTGTTCAGTATGGTCGGAGTGTTCGTCATGACGCGTCGTCATAGGCTGAATAAAGCGCAAACCGGTACGTGGCTCGTGCTTGCTGCAATCCTTAGTTTGCCAGTGCTGATCTCTTTCTTCCTGATGAAYCCTTGGCGGATCGAGAAGGCTGACGGCTAATCGCCCATGCGCGTTAAGACAGTGCGGCCTGCAATGAGCGGGCCGCGCCACCCACAAAATCAGTTTAGCTACACGAATACAGATAGAGCCCGCAAAAGGGCCGCCTGCAATACGACAAAAGGATACTGAGATGAAACGTTGTGCTTTTATTGGGCTGCGCATAGCCGCCCTTTGCCTAACCGCCAGCGCCGCTTACAGCGAAAACGCCCAAGCTGACGCGCTGGATGATGCCGTTGCCACCAGCCAAGCCCGTGCAGAAGCACCGCTTATTGCGCGCTCCGTGCTGTTGCGCCGTCAGCAAATACGCATCGTGAAACTTTCGCCTGATGGCCAGGCGCTGGCGTACGTGATTGAGAATAAACGTATCCGCCAGCTGTGGATGATGGATACGAATACCGAGCAACACCGGCTTCTTTTCTCCACCAAATCAATGGACACAGTCTACTGGTCAGCAGATAGCCAGTATCTGTTTTTGGATACGGATAAGGGCATGAGTGTGGTGCCGCTGGGCGATGCCACAGCGCCGGCCTTTGTCATTAACTTGCCAGCTAAAGATGATCACTATTTGGCGGGGATTGGTAACCAGCATCCGCACGCAATTTATGTGTCTCTGAAGGATAAGAAAAAAGGCGACCACGGGCTGTACCGTGTGTTGCCGGACGGCACGCGGCACCTGCTGTACCGCAGCGCCGGGCGCAACCGCAGTTTCCTGCTTGATGCGGACGGCGAGGTCGCGTTTGTGCGCCGGGTGAAGGGCTACGGCTTTGAAGTGATTGACTACCGAGGCGAAACCCCAAAGCAGCTGCTAACCTGTAAAGCCGATGATCCTTGCCGGTTGGATACCTATAACGCCGCCACAGGCGTGCTGCATATGCGTGGGCGTTTTGGCCATGACCTAAGCGGCATTTACCGGGTCGACGCAGCCACTGGCGAGAAAACCCGCATTCACGGTGACCCAAACGGCCAAGTTGATGTTGCCCGTGTGCAGTATGATGCGAAAACGGGGCTGCCACTCGGTGCCAACTATGTCGGTGATTATCTGGCAACTGTCGCATTTGGCAATGCAGGGGCCGATACTGTGAAAGCTGCACAGGCTGCGATCAGTGACCGTAATATTTCCTTTCGGCCAGATGCCTCTTTGAAGCGGTGGTTGATTATTGGATCAGACCCGTCCCGCGCTTACAATGTTTTTTATCTGTACGATGCAGAAACCGGTATATTTACCCAGCCCCTTAAGGGAATTTCAGCAGCCCTACGGGTGAAGCGCCCCTTGGTTGCCAGCAACCATATCGCCAGCCTTGTACCAGTGCACTATAACGTCAGTGACGGCATGGCGCAGCACGGCTATGTCACCTTGCCTTCTGGGGTTGATCTGGCAAAAGCGCCGATCATTGTTTATCCGCACGGTGGCCCTTGGGGGCGCGATACCGGTAATTATAATAGCCGGGTGACGTTTATGGCGAACCGCGGTTATATCGTTTTCAAACCTAWCTTTCGCTCGTCGATTGGCTACGGTAGAAATTATACCATGTCCGCCAATCGGGATTTCGGAGACGGCATCGTCCAGCAGGATATCATCGATGGCCTGAACTACATTTTGTCGCGCGGCGTTGGCGACCGCAATAATATGGCGGTGGTTGGCCATTCGTTTGGTGGCTTCTCGGTGCTGGGCGCACTGGCTTTCACACCTGACCTGTTCAAAGTGGGTGTTGCAGGTGCGCCGCCGGTTGATCTGGTTAAGGCGATCAAAAATTTTAAACCTGACGCGACCAACTCAGATGGCCTGTTGCGGCAAGCGGCATTTTATGACCTGGCGGTGAATGTGAATGATCCAGAGGACGTAAAACGCCTTTCCAGCCAATCCCCTGACGCGCACTGGCAGAAAATCACCAAGCCGCTGTATATTTGGGCAGGCACGCGGGACCCCAAAGTATCGATCCTCAACGTGCGAGATTATGCGCTTAGGCTACGCGAAGGCGGCAAACCACTGATGTTTATGGAGCAACCGCGCGCGGGCCACAGCCCAAGGGGTGACCTGCCAACAGAAGCCTATTTCTACATGTACGAAAAAGCATTRGCTGACCACCTCGGMGGCCGCATCGAAAYGCCGYTAAGCCCMCAGCTCGCCCGCCACCTRCGCCGGATAATCGAGATCGACGAAATCAAGTTTACGCCGCCCGCGCCTTAGTGGGCGGTGGCAGAGACTTACAGTTTGTCTGTTTAGCACCTACTCTGATGTCTTTATCCCGATGAGTATCTGGTGATTCGTACACTTGAGCCACAGCAGTTTTGCCCCTAAAAGCGAGGCATGGAATTTTTGAACCACAGTTTTACCCTTTATGCCCTTATGATGCCGCTTCTGCTGCCTATACAGCTTTTAGCGGCAGCGGTTTGGTGGTTAACGACAGCGCACAAATATCGAGAGGGCGGCGCTTGGCGCCATGTCCTTAAGGTGTTTGGCGTGACGTTGCTGGGTCCATTTCTCGTGATTGGCCTGCTAAACGCCTTTGTATAGCCCAGCTTTTCTTCGCACAGTTACACTCAAGCGTGCGTTGACAATCCGGAATGAGTACCTACTTGTACTATACACTTTAGAACTGAGCTTGGGGGCCGCCGCAGATGTATACTCGTTTTGAGAAGTTGATCGCCAAACACTGGCTGGTAATTGCRCTGGAAGTGGGTKTGGTTGGGATGGGCGYTGCTGGTTGGCAAGTTACAAGGWTGCTTGCGGGCAAGACGCACAGTGCCGATAATGCCGTGATGGGATTTATTGTGCTTACTGTGYTTGCGGTGCTTTACAYYGTGCTGGTTGGCAGAAAACACGTGTCGACTGAGGACCAGGAAAATTTCAAAGAATTCSAAAAYTCTATCGGTGACCGYAAYAACMRGCGGATMGCTAAATAYTACAAACTGATTGTAGYCGGRGCGATACTGATGGCTGGCGCTRTTGGCTGGATAAATATCGTYAGCGGCACSAGTGTGCTGATATTTACCATCGTTTTTRCAGCYGCAATGTTTGTGATTTATTACGCAACTACGCAGCGTAAAAGGCTAAGCAGCGGGTGAAGCGCGCGGTCGTCGAGTTGGTGCCAAAAGCTTTGAATTGGAGCTGACAACTRAGGATCTSATGCTACTTGTCTCCCTTCGCTATAGGCGTGTATGGTGGCCGGGTTGATTTTTTTKGGGGGTACTATGTTCGAACGAATTGAAAAGCTGGTGSGTAGCCAGCTCAATAATTTTCTCGTTAGAAATTTTGTTGCGATACTCTTCTTGTCGGCGCTTTCAGGGCTGACGATATCCTATTTTGCCGTGACGGAAGTGGTCAATGACCAGCAATCAACGACACCCTATGTTGTCTTCTACCTGCTGGTCGTGGTGCTCCTCCAATATGTGACCAAACTACACCGTAAAAGCGCCAACAAAAACCCGAGGGGGGACTGATTTTGTACCACAAAATTCAAAAATGGGTGGCTAGCCATCTTGTACTTATAAGTACGATTTTTACCCTTGTTGGTGTTCTTATCACGACGCATGCGACAATCATCTATTTTCAAACGGGTGTTTCACTTCATGGGCTCCACCTATTGGGTTTGCTGACCATGATGTGTGGTCTCTACGTTTATTTGCGGGCCCAAAAAACCGGTGTCTGAAAGGTCGATCGGATGACGCGGTAGCCGAAAATTGAGGGTGAAGGGGGTTGTTTTGAGTAAATTTCGAAAAATTGCGACGTTTGCTGGTTTAGTTTTTGCAATGCCGTCAGCTTTCCTTTGGTTCAATGACCAAGCGTATTTGGTTTGGCAGACCGAAGAAGTTGAAAACCAAGAAAAAGGAAAATACTGCGTCTACTGGGGTGGTGGCCTTGTTTACTTCATTGATCGCCCAGACGTGTATATTACGAACGAAAACGGTCAGGGCAGCCGGTGCATGGCTCTGGTGACCACAAAAAACGAATGACACTAAATAGCCGCGCTTGATACAACGAGAGGGGAGAAATTTTTATGACAGACCAAGAATTTTGGGAACAAGCGGTTCTCGCACTGTTGACTGGCTTCGACGACACGTACGAAAAACCTGAAAAGATTAGCGGAAGAATTGCTGAAATAGCAGGAAGCATCGTGGCTGAACGCCAAAAGAGACTTCAGGCTGCCAAAGAAACTTGATAGCTGATTGGGCCAATTGAAATTGGCACTAACGGCCTTAGGAAAGTGAGAGGCTGGTAGCAAATATCGGGGCCTAGTCCTCAGCTGCCAACCTCTCGATCAAAGGTGCCAGTCAAAGCGCCTCCGGGAAACGGATGTGCAGCTAGGTGGGTACCACAGCACAGCGCTTCCTTTCGGCACCGTAGCGGAAGCGATCGGCGTATGATCTGAAGAATAGATGAAAGGGCTGAAAGGCGGGACGAACGGCCTGTTACGTGCCGAATTTAGGGGGCTGGGTCGCAGTAACCCGGAATTAACCCTGCATTTCCGAGCTCGATAATACCATATTCACTGATTTCCGGTGCGCTTGGCTAACGGGTGCGCGGTACCCGCCTTCAAGGATAAGCTCATCGCCATCCTTCATGTTACGTACAAAGGAAACGACTTTGCTGGCGTTGACAAAGTAGGACCGGTGGCACTTCAGGAAGCCGTGCGGGGCCAATTGGTCAGATAACTCACCAAAGGAGGCACGGTGTAAATACTCTCTGTTTTTGCTGTGCAGGCACACGTAATTGCCAGCGGCTTGTCCCATGACGATCTCAGAAGTTTTGATGTAATCCGTACGGCCCATGGATTTTACCGCGATCATGCCTGCTGTTGGATCAATCGCCTTGCTGCCCGCTGCTTTCAGTTGCTGTTCAACGCGCACGCACGCTTCATCCAGCACCGACGCGCTAATCGGCTTTACCAGATAGTCTGTCGCTGGAAGGCGGTAAGCGGTCGCTGCGTGCTCAGCAAAGGCTGTAGCGAAAATTATAATAACCGACGGAAAATCTGAGCGCAGCTGTTGCGAAAGCGCAATGCCGCTTTGCCCCGGCATTTCAATATCAAGAAAACACACATTAATGTTGTGGCGGGTTATTAGGTCCAGCACCAGGGATGGGTCGCAGCAAAACTGCGCTTCCCAATCGGGGCGCGCGCCGAGCTGCAGCGCCATGTCCTCCGCGATCATGGTTTCGTCGTCTACGATGAGTGCGCGTACTGTCATGAGGTTTCCTCTTTTGGGGAATTGTCGACTTCACTGTCATGGGGGGCAGTGTTTTCTGGGATCAAATCTGTAAGAACAATGTCCGCGATATAGCTATCATTTTCGATTCGCCACTGGAACGATGCCCTGCCACCGTAGAATTTCTCAAGGCGCAGGTCCGTAAGGCGCTGGCCCTCTCCCGCGTCGCCGCGCGTGGCGCCAGGCCGCACTGTGTTGCAAACTGAGATCACTGTATCATCCCCTTTTCTGAAGGATGAGACGGTTAAGCCAAGATTTCCTGCGCTTGTCATGCCGTGCTTGAAAGCGTTTTCGACAACCGGTTGCAGGATATGGCAAGGCAGCATGGTTGTGCGCGTGTCGTTATCGATTTTCCAAGCCACATCAAGTGCCGGGTAG
>JAESRJ010000359.1 GCA_016764715.1 Kordiimonadaceae bacterium
GTTTTAGGAGTTTTCAGTGGGTGGTTTTGAGCAGCAAATTTATCTCGTAAGCGTTATGGCTCTGCCGTTCCTGCTGGCGGTGACGTGGCGCGAAGCGCTACGGGGATATGTAGCCCATAAAATGGGTGATACTGGCGTAAAAGCGGCAGGTCGCCTTTCCGCAAACCCGTTAAATCATGCCGACTTATTGTGGACGGCAGTTATTCCTATCGTGGCTTTTGTTATTTTGCAGTTACCAATTTTGTTTGGTCAGGCTAAGCAAATAGAAATTAACCCCGGGCGCTTCAAGGATGTACGAAAAGGTATTTTGTATGTAGCAATTTCAGGTCCAGTAGCTCTGTTTTTCATGGCTGTATTTTGGGCTTATGTCTACCGCTTCGGGCCCAGTTTTGGGGCTGAGGCGAGCGGTTGGTTGATGAGTTCCGCCGTTCAGGGCGTGTGGTTGTCTAGTTTTTTCTTCGTGATAGGACTATTGCCGATACCAGGTTTAGATGGCGGCAAAGTTATTGAACATTTCCTGCCATATGATGCCGCTCARGYCTTTCGAAAARTTGAACGCTTTGCCTTTTTYATTGTGATTGGGATTTTCATTTTGCTCCCTGCTATTATCACCGTACCCGCTAACTTTATTTTTGGCCTGGTCGCTACTTTGGTGGGTGCATAGACTAAAATCCAGATATGACAGAATTCGAAGAAGATACAGTGGCCCCAAGCCAGCAACGTGCCGTTCAGGCGGGTGAGCTCGTGCTTCAAATCGACGGCTTCGAAGGGCCGCTCGATGTGCTGCTTACGCTCGCCCGAACACAAAAGGTTGATCTCACCCAGATTTCCATTCTTGAGCTTGTKGAACAGTTCCTTGTTTTCATCGCGGCCGCGCAAGAACTGAAACTGGAACTGGCTGCGGACTATATTGTGATGGCAGCGTGGCTGGCTTATTTGAAATCCCGCTTGCTGCTACCCAAAGATGTCGATGAAGAAGAACCCTCTGCTGAAGAACTGGCCTTTCGGCTGCAGTTACGGCTGCAGCGGCTTGAGGCCATGCGCGAAGCGGGTGCGCGTATCATGGGCCGCAACCGCATGGGGCGCGACGTTTTCCGCCGCGGTGCCCCCGAAGGTCTTAAAACGCTGAAGCTGGGTACCTACGATGTAACACTGTATGAACTGCTGAAAGCCTATGCCGATAATCGCCAGCGGCATTCCATTACCGAAATTCGGATCGAGCGCCAGCCTGTGTTCACACTTGAAGAAGCGCTTGAGCGCCTTTCTAGCCTTATCGGCGACGCCTTTACCTGGGCACAACTATCGACGTTTCTACCAAAAGTACTGAAAGACGAGCGACACCGAAAGTCTGCACTGGCCAGTATGTTCACGGCTAGCCTTGAATTAGCGCGTACGGGGCAGGCCGACCTGCGACAAATGGAAACATTTGGGCCGATTTATTTGCGCCGACGTGATAGTGAAGGCGAAGACGATGTCAATTGAGGGCAAAGAAACTGGCATGACGGACCAACTGGAAGAAGATAATCCTACCGAAGGTGGCGCAAGCAGCGACACCGCGGGCAACGCTGCTGCGGATGTAGATGTTTCTGCCGAACCCGTATCCAGCGCCTGTCAGATGGAACATCGCCGCATGGTGGAAGCCGTTCTTTTTGCCAGCGCAAACCCGCTAGCGGTTGACGAAATTGCTGAGCGCTTGCCAGACGGTGCCGACGTTCAAGCACACCTAGACAGCTTGTACGCAGAATATAGCGTGCGCGGCGTGAACTTGGTGAAGCTTGCAGGTAAATATATGTTCCGCACAGCTGAAGACCTATCCTTCCTGCTGCGGCGAGAGGTGGACGAACCTAGAAAATTGTCGCGTGCTGCTGTCGAAACGCTTTCAATTATCGCCTATCACCAACCTGTGACACGGGCAGAAATTGAAGAAATTCGCGGCGTCACTATATCTAAGGGAACTTTAGACGTATTGATGCAGTCTTCATGGGTGCGTATGATGGGCCGAAGGCGCACACCGGGACGTCCGGTAACATACGGTACCACGGAAGAGTTTCTGGTCCACTTCGGTATTGAAACCGTAAAGGATCTGCCGGGCTTGCAGGAGCTTAAAGCCGCCGGGTTACTCGATAGTGTCGACACGGCGCTGGATAAACTGGGCGGTATAGCCGGCGACGAAGAAGACGAAGATGATGGCCAGATCGATCTGGAAGAGGCGATTGCGCTTTCGGAACAAGACGAACTGGACGAGAGTGAAAATGAGGTAGGTGAACAGGAAGTGTAGAATAATCCTGTTGCCCTAAAGAAGAAGACGTTAAGAAGAGCTTTGAGCTCGATAATTGGAGAAAAGTTATGAATCCGGGTTGGATTGGTTTTGTTGTAGTTGGTTTGCTTGTGGTTCTGCTTTTTGGACGCGGCAAAATTTCAGGCCTAATGGGCGAAGTTGCCTCTGGTATTACGAGCTTCCGTAAAGGAATGAAAGAGGGCGACGTTGCCGAAAAAACGGTAGAGCCAAAAGTTGTTGCAGATAGCCGTACCATTGACGGTGAAGCAGTAAACGTTTCTGCCGATACTAAAGAAAAAGTCGATAGTTAAACACTCTTCTCTTCGCACGGGATACTGTTTTGGCCCCCTAGGAGCTGCCTAACATGTTTGGTATTGGTTCATTGGAATTGCTTGTGATAGCGATTCTGGCGCTCGTTGTTGTCGGGCCGAAAGAATTACCGCGTTTGCTTCGTACAGTGGGCGGTATTGTTCGCAAGGCCCGTGAGCTTACGGCTGAATTCCGTGAGGGCGTGTCGTCATTAGCTGCTGAGGCAGAAMGTGATATGGACCCTTTTGATGACCTTCGTAAATCAGAAGGCCTGAAGCCGGGGATGAGCCCAGAGGATATTACGGATCATATCCTCAAGAACAGAGAGAATGAGGYGCAGCAAACCACAGAAACTGTAACCCCAAAAGAGGCTGGCATTTCTGAGCCCGCTTCTGATGTGTCAGAAGTTACGTCTGGCAGCAAAGGCGGCAGTCAATGATGGAGCCTGAAAAATTCGAGGACAGTCCTGTAGCAAAGCCTGATATCATTGACGATGAGTTTGATAGCAGCCGCGCCCCGCTTCTTGATCACCTTATTGAGCTTCGGTCACGCTTGATCAAAGTGATCATCGGTATGTTTCTCGCGTTTGCAGTTGCGCTGTATTTCTCAGATTTCATTTTTGATATTTTGGCCAAACCCTATATGGATGCGCAGAAGGATGGTGAAGCCCGCCGTTTCATCTTCACTGCGCTTACCGAGGGTTTTACCGTTAGTTTGAAGGTAGCCATGTACGGCGCCTTTATGGTGACATTCCCGTTGACCATGTTGCAGGTTTGGAAGTTTGTAGCGCCAGGCCTCTACAAAAACGAACAACGCGCTTTTCTGCCGTTTCTCATTGCAACGCCCGTCTTGTTTGCACTCGGTTCTTCGATGGCATATTTCATTGTTATCCCAAGGGCTTGGGAGTTTTTGTTAAGTTACGAGCAGCTTGGCAGCCCTGGCTCCGTCGCTATTCAGGCGGAAGTCATGGTTAGTAAATACCTGTCTTTGGTGWTGCAGCTTATCTTTGGTTTTGGCGTCGCGTTTCTTTTGCCTGTCGGCCTAACTTTGCTTGGCCGAGTTGGTATTGTTACGGCCGCTGGCCTTCGGGATAAACGGCGTTATATGGTTGTCGCAATTGCAACACTCGCGGCTTTCCTGACGCCGCCAGACCCTGTAACGTTATTCGCGCTTGGCATACCGATGTACCTGCTTTATGAGCTGTCCATTCTTTTGATCGCTGTGACAGAGAGAAAGAAAAAACGCGAAGACGCAGAAGAAGACGCTGCAGACGCTTAAAATTAGGTTGGGACTAGCCTYATGTTTGATTTGAAATTTATCCGCGATAATCCGGCTGACTTTGACGCCGCCCTTGCCCGCAGGGGCGAAGAGGCTCGGTCGTCCGAAGTTATTGCACTGGACGCTGAGTTCCGCGCAGTCACAACCGAAGCGCAAGCAGCGCAAGCACGCCGCAATGAGGCTTCTAAGCTTATTGGCCGTGCTAAAGGCCAGGGCAACGAAGAMGAAGCMMARGCYTTRATGGCWGAAGTTGGCRCGCTKAAAAAGCGCCTKCCGGAGCTTGAAGAACAAGAGCGTGTGCTGCAGGAAAAAATCAACACCTTGCTGATGAGCCTGCCGAACATGATGTATGACGACGTTCCGCAAGGTGACGACGAAGATGCCAACGTGGAAATTCGTACGTGGGGCGCAGCGAAGAAGCTGGATTTTGACGCCAAAGAGCATTTCACCCTTGGTGAAGATCTGAACATGATGGATTTTGAACGCGCGGCAAAAATGTCAGGCGCGCGATTCGTCCTGTTGAAAGGCAAGCTCGCACGGCTTGAGCGGGCCCTTGGCCAGTTCATGATTGACCTGCACACCGAGCAGCACGGCTATACTGTAGTGATGACCCCTTCAATGGTGCGCGATACGGCGCTGTTGGGTACGGGCCAGTTGCCGAAGTTTGCGGAAGATGCGTTTCAGACGACATCTGGCCATTGGTTGATCCCAACCTCAGAAGTGACGCTTACCAATATCCATTCAGGTGAGATTTTAGACGAAGCTGATCTGCCTAAACGCTTCACAGCCCTTAGCCAATGTTTCCGCGCTGAAGCAGGCTCTGCTGGACGCGATACGCGCGGTATGATCCGCCAGCACCAGTTCGGAAAAGTGGAAATGGTTTCTATTACCACGCCAGAGCAATCTGACGAGGAACTTGACCGCATGACAGGCTGTGCTGAGCAAGTCTTAAAACTACTACATCTGCCGTACCGCTTGGTGAAAATTTGTTCAGGCGACATCGGTTTTGGCGCGCGCCGTACCTACGATATTGAAGTATGGCTGCCGGGGCAGGATCGCTACCGCGAGATTTCCAGCTGCTCTGTGACGGGTGATTTTCAGGCCCGCCGCATGAAAATGCGCTGTCGTCCAAAGGGCGAAAAGAAAACCCGCTTTGTTCACACACTGAACGGCTCGGGCCTTGCCGTTGGCCGTACCCTGATTGCAGTGATGGAAAACTATCAGCAGGAAGACGGCAGTATTCGTGTACCTGAAGTGCTGCGCAGCTATATGGGCGGCGTTGAAGTGATTGAGGCGTAACCCGTGGCTATTTCAACAAAACGCATCTTGGTTTCGAACGATGACGGCATCAATGCGCCGGGCCTTGAGATATTGGAGCGTGTCGCGCGTACGCTTAGCGATGATGTCTGGGTTGTGGCGCCTGAGGGCGAACAGTCCGGCGCTGGGCACTCGCTCACGCTTACCAATCCGCTAAGGGTGCGCAAGGCAGGCGAGAAACGTTTTGCAGTGTCTGGCACGCCGACAGACTGTGTGATGATGGCTATTAACCGACTGATGTCGGATAATATGCCAACCCTAATTCTTTCAGGCATTAATCGCGGCGGTAATTTGGCCGAGGATATTACCTATTCAGGCACTGTAGCAGTTGCCGTAGAAGGCACGCTGGCTGCAATCCCGTCGATTTCGCTTAGCCTTTGTATTCGGCCTGAGCAGCGTACCAAATGGGAAACCGCTGAAAAGTTTGCGCCGGACGTGATTAAAAGCCTGCTGGCGCTCGAATGGCCTGAAGATGTATTTATGAACGTTAATTTCCCGGCCTTCGCGCCTGAGGAAATCAAAGGCGTTAAGGTGACCATGCAGGGTCGCCGAGAGATCGTGGGCAATATCATCGAAGAACGCAAAGACCCGCGCGGCCACAAGTATTATTGGCTCGGCCTTGGCCGTGAGCTTGGGGCGCTGGGCGAGCAAACCGATATTAAATATGTGCGGGAAAAGTGGATCACGGTAACGCCGCTGCATCTTGATATGACCCACCACGCTGCGCGCAAAGCGCTTGCGCCCAGTATTGAAAAAACGTTCGACTGATAGTCTTTTCAACATGTTGCCCTAATTGCCTGTTAAGGCTATCCTCCCCAGTGTGCGGGCGGAGGACCTATGGTGACGCTGAGTAAAAAACTGATTTGTGTGTGTTTAGGCGCTCTGCTTCTTGCCAGTTGCAGTAGTCGCGAACCTGACATTTCGCCTGCAGATGTTCAGCCCGTTTACAAAATTCGCAATTCGCCGATCCCGGTGCCGGCCCCTAAATGGAAACCGCAGCGCAGGCGGGCGGCTCAGGCGCAAGTGCCGGCACGTAAGTCTCAGGCTGTACCGCGCAGCAACTCGTCGCGGACAAAGCCAGTGTCGACTGCTCCGAGATCGACTTCTTCTGTGCAGCCACCGGCGCGTTCCCACACTGTGCGCAAGGGTCAAACACTATACGGGATTGCCAAACAGTACGGTGTGCCTGTGCGCTCTGTTATCTCGGCAAAKAGCTTGCGTGCGCCGTACGCCTTGGCAGTGGGTCAACGGATCAACATTCCAACCAGTAAGCTACACACGGTAGCAAAGGGTGATACTGGTTACAGTATTTCGCGCCGGTACGGTGTTACAGTGTCGGCTCTGATGCGAGCAAACAGTATTCGCGCGCCTTTCAGGCTTACCGTAGGGCAAAAGCTTAATCTGCCCGGGGGGGCTAAAGTTGTAGGCGCGAATTCGGCGCCGCGACGTAGACCAGCAGTATCAAAACCTGCGTCCCGAGGCCGTATAATCGCGCGCCCAACACCGCCGCCCCGCAGTAAATCGGGTTTTGTTTGGCCTGTGCGGGGGGACTTGGCTTCACGCTTTGGCCCAAAAGAGGGCGGTTTGCATAATGACGGCATCAATATTATTGCCAAACAAGGCACAGCGGTGAAGTCTGCAGATGCGGGCGTAGTGGTTTATGCGTCTAACGCGCTGGAAGGTTACGGCAACCTGCTGCTGATCAAACACCGCGGCGGCTGGATGACGGCCTATGCCCATAACGAACGCATCTTGGTGCAGCTGAACCAGCAAGTGAAACGCGGCGAGCTTGTCGCGCGCGTTGGCAAATCAGGGGATGTGAAAGAAGCGCAGCTTCATTTCGAAATCCGCCGCGGCAGGCAAGCGCTCGACCCGCTGAAATACTTGAACCGACGGTAACTTGATCGCTTAAGGACGGAGTTCACAATGCCGAAATGGGCTAAGGTTGGTTTTGTAACCATGTGCGCAACGGGGGCTCTTGGTATAGTGATGTTTGTTGCCGCTAATAGCCGTGACTTGCGTGACGCTTATTGGGATTTCCTTATCCGGTACGACATTGTTCTATATTTGGCAGTGCTTTTTGCGTTGGTCATACTGTTTGCAATTGTAAAAGAGATACGCAACACCAGCTAAGCCGTGGCCGTTCGCCGTGTGAAATTGCCAGACAGGGGCATGCGTATTTTAGTTCTGCTGTAGACTAAAACTGTACGTTCTGCCCCAGTGTTCCTGCCAGGTTGCAAATGTATTGCCACGCGGTGCGGCCTGATCTGTTGCCGCGGGTTTTAGACCATTCTAACGCTTCTTGCTGCCAATCGAATTCGGGCATTAGGTCAAATTCCTGCATGTAGCCTTCGATGATCTGCAAATAATCTGCTTGGCTGGCGGCATGGAAGCCGAGCCACAGGCCGAAACGGTCGGAAAGGGCGATGGTTTCGTCCATGGCCTCGCTAGCGTGCAGGCCGGAGGCTTGCTCCTGATCTGCAGCTGAGCGCGGCAAAAGGTGGCGCCGGTTCGATGTTGCGTAGAAGATGACGTTCTCGGGCCTGCCTTCAAGGCCTCCCTCGAGCACAGACTTCAGCGCTTTAAAATCCTGATCGGCGCGGCTGAAGGACAAATCATCGCAAAATAGAATAAAGCGCCGAGACGCTGCGCCGAGTACAAAGAGGAGAGCGGGCAGGGCGGCTATATCTTCCCTGTGAATTTCCACTAGGCTGGGGGCCGCTTCGCCAAGGTCGTCAATTAGGCAGTTATGCGCGGATTTCACCAGGGTGCTTTTACCCATACCGCGTGCGCCCCACAGCAAAGCGTTATTGGCAGAGAAACCAGCAGCAAAACGCCTGGAATTTTCAACAAGTGCATTTTTCGCACGGTCGATTCCGCTTAGCAGAGCGATATCTGGGGCAGAGACCTTGCTGATGGGTTTTAGTATGGCTGCGCCAGCGTCAAAAACGAAGGCCTGCGCTGGATTTCCCGCATCAAATGAAGGGCTGGGGCTTTGGCCCTCTGTTAGCGCAGCAGTCAGCGCTTCTATCGCCTCAATCAGTGCTTTATCTGTGTCTTCTTGTTCGCCTGCCACTTGCAACCCCATTTACTGTTGCCCATTTAGGATGAAGCACATATCACGCAAGGCGGATTTAGGCGAGGCCCTTGTTGCATTTGAGCGCAGCAACGCTATAGTCCCGGCGATATGACTTAATAGCAGCGGGCCATGTAAAATAGGGCCTGCGCACAGGGAAGGTTTCACTAATGATTTTAGCCGCAGTAGCAATTATTCAGGCACCACCAGAGTCCAGCCTTATCGAAACGATGGCGCCGCTACTGCTCATTGGTGTGGCGTTTTGGTTTCTGATTCTGCGCCCACAGAATAAGAAAATGAAAGAGCACCGCGAAACTGTGAATAACATGCAGCGCGGCGACACTGTGGTAACGGCGGGTGGGATCATCGGCAAAGTTATTAAAGTGAAAGAGGGCAACGAGATTGAGATTGAAATTGCCAAGGACGTAAAAATTAAAGTCGTGCAAAGTACCATCAGCGAAGTGCGCACAAAAGGCGCCCCTGTTAAAGTGGCTGCCAAAGAAAAAGCTGAGAAAAAAGAAACCAAAGCGAAAGCTACCAAGAAAAAATAGAAGCCAGTGAGGCTGCTTATGTGGCCCATGGCTGATCAAGGGGATAATAGATGTTGAACTTTCCGCGCTGGAAAGTGGTGATGATTGTTGGGTTCGTGCTGTTTGGCATCCTAACGGCACTGCCAAACTTTCTTTCAGAAAAACAGGTAGCAAGTCTGCCCGGTTTTATGCCGTCAGATACACTCAGCCTAGGGCTTGACCTTAAAGGCGGCGTCTATCTTCTTTTCGAGGCAAAAACCGAAGACATTATTTCTGCGCGGATGAAAAATCTTGCGACGCAAATTCGCGACATCAGTTCAACTGAAGGGCGTAGGCGGGATAATGAGCGCTCGGAACGCGTTCGTTTTGATAATGTGACTGTAAATGGACATTCCGTAACGTTCAAGCTTCGCGACATCGCCCATGAGCAAAAAGCATTAGATTTGTTAGAGCCCGTAACTCAGGCCCAAGTAGGAGCTGGTATTACAGGCGTCGGCGTCACAGAAATTGAACTGGAACAGGTCGGTGATCAGTTTGTCCTAACGCTTACAGAACCAGGCATTGTCAGGTTGCAAAGGGGCGCTATTTCAACCTCTATTGAGGTTATCCGCCGCCGGGTCGATCCCGACGGTGTGAAGGAAATATCGTTAAAGCCATCCGGCGATAACCGGATTATTCTGGAAGTTCCTGGCGCAAATGACACGCAGGAAATTATTGATTTGGTCGGGAAGACCGCACGTCTTTCTTTCCATGATGTGGTGACCACGTTGTCGCCTCGCGAAATCCAGGCAGGGCCGCTTCGCCCGCGCCAGTTACGGAAAGTCCTTAAGCGCGGTGGCTACATCGTTATTAAGGAACGAGAAATTGTTTCAGGAGATGATTTGACAGATGCGAGGCCTTCCTTTGATGATCAAGGCCAGCCGGCTGTTTCCTTTGTGTTTAACAGCCGGGGGGCTCGTAGGTTTGGCGATCACACCCGAAAGAATATCGGGCGACCATTTGCCATTTTGCTTGATGATATTGTCATTAGTGCCCCTAGAATTGTTTCGCCTATTTTGACAGGCAGTGGACAGATTACCAATATGGGTTCTGTCGCTGATGCGACGGAGCTGGCGACCTTGCTGAAATCTGGCGCCTTGCCTGTTGAACTTTTCGTCAAAGCACAAAAAACGGTTGGCCCGGATATGGTCTTTGACTCGTTTCCACTGATCATCACTCAAAATTGCTCGGCCCATGGTTTTCCTCCACGGAAAGATTGTAGGATACCTATGGATTATAGGTACATGTTAAACTTAATTGAGAACGCCCCCTAGTCGTTGCCCAGAGGATTGCCGCAAAACGTTAAAGATTATCTGGTGAAATGCACAGACTTGTGCTATGGCCGCTGTTGAAGCTTACAATCGCCCTGGCCCACGATTCAGAACCGCGCAGTATTTGATCCTGATTGTTATGGCATGGACGGCACTATTTCATGCCTTGTATTTTAAGAAGCGACGCAATCCGTGGTACCGAAAGAGAGGCACCGCTGCTATTAGATATGAAAAAATTGATGGTGAACCAAAGCATTGGGATTTGGCCGAATGTTTGAAACAACATTACAAAGATCAAAATCCTGCCGAAAGACAAAACCTTGAATTCTTACTTGGTTTAAGAAACAAGATTGAACATCGCCATCTTCCAGAACTTGATCCATCACTCTATGGGGAATGTCAGGCTGCATTGATCAATCTTGAAGAAATATTAGTTAGCAATTTTGGGAATAAGTATGCGCTTGAAGATCAACTGGCGGTTTCCCTTCAATTTTCTAGGGTTACACCTACTGAGAAACGAAAAGCTGCTCGTTCGTTGGCTACGAGTACGGGGAAAAGCGTAAAAGAGTACGTTGAAAATTTTCGAGGTTCTCTGCCGTCAACTGTTCTTAATAGTATGAAATATTCCTTTAATGTTTTCTTGGTTCCGAAAACCGCAAATCGAGAAAGCGCAGCGGATGTAGCGGTTGAATTCATAAGGGTAGATGAAGCTAACCCTGAAGAGCTGGAGAGACTTGATAAGCTAAACGTTCTCATTCGGGAAAAGAAAGTACCAATTGCAAATGTAGACTTATATAAACCTAGTCAGGTTATCGAAAAGTTAAGTGAACGTTCAGTGTATCGTGTAACGATGAATGCCCATACCGATGCATGGAAGCATTTTTCAGTTAGACCAAAAAATGGCGAAAAACACCCTGAAAGAACAGAACAAGATTTCTGTGTATTTGATGAGGCTCACAAAGATTATTTGTATACTAAAGCATGGATAGAAAAACTTGCTTATGTATTCTCAAATGAAGAAGAGTTCTGTAAAGTCATAGGCAGAAATCCGGAATTACAAAATGGCACTTAAATCGGGTAGCCGGGGGTTTTTCTCCCCCAGCCCCCACACCACCCATCATGCGGATCCGCAATGGGCGGTTCGAACTTTATGGGTAAACGAAATCCA
>JAESRJ010000210.1 GCA_016764715.1 Kordiimonadaceae bacterium
CCTTTTTTGGTTTACCCTCTTTCTTAACGCTGCCTTTTTTATCCCGGAGAGCTGCTTTGTCTGTAGCAACTTTACCTTTTACCTGTTTAGTATTTATGTAGTAGAATTCTCTAAATACAACGAATTGTATGGTTCTATCGGTACTTTACTGATACTGATGTTGTTTGGCGTTTACCGCCTACATTCGGCGGTGCACCAGAGGGCGAAGAAGAAGAAGCAAAGACTGCTCGCATAGCTAAAATGACAGCGATTGGTGAGACCGACCGCATGACGTTGAAGTTCCGCAAGCCTGCGTAGCAAACTACTGCGTGAAATTGTTAAAAGACGGTTGAGCTTCGGCTCCGCCGTCTTTTTTGTATCTGGCACGAGCCTTTCCCATAACATAATGCTGTGATATCTATAAACTTACGTTTATTTTGACGCGCACCTAGTTACATCAAGGAACACATGAGTTTAGTGTTCAGCCCGAATGCAAAATATAAAAACCAATAATCCAATACCGAAACAGTCTAGGGAATACTGATGAGAAAATTACTGACAGCAGTTGCTGCCGTTGCACTTCTTGCAGCCTCAGCAACCACCATTGCCAGCAGCACAGCGCTTTTTGAGCACCACGGCGAAGCAAAAATGAAGTTTGACGGCGCTAAGCTTGAGAAAATTCTTGCGGCCCAACCGGACGAAGTGAAGGCGCGTTACCAATTCCGGCACCCTAAAGAAACACTTGAGTTTCTGGGCATTACGCCAGGGATGACCGTGATTGATACTCTGCCAGGCGGCTACTATAGCAACATATTACTGCCGTACCTCGGCGATAAGGGCGGGCTGATGGGGGTTCATTACTCCATTAAGCACCGCACCATTGATTTTGGTGACAATGCAGAGCGGATGGAACGTACACGCATGTGGCCTGAAGGTTTTGTAAAGAACGYGACCAAATGGCGCGGTGAAGGCAAAACGGAAGTTGGCGCGTTCCTTTTTGGTGAACTGCCTGAAGAGCTTAAGGGCAAGGCTGACGCATTCCTGTTGTTCCGCGCCATGCACCACCTGAATAAACATGAAGGAACTGGCGGAACCCGTACCGACGCGTTGAAAGACATATACGCCGCGCTTAAGCCCGGCGGYMTTGTTGGTATTGTCCAGCACCGSGCWCCTGCGGRCAGYGAKGATGATTGGGCWCGYGGYTTTAAYGGCTACATCAAAGAAGCGCCACTTGTTGAAGCGATGAAAGCWGCTGGSTTCGAGTTTATTGCTTCCAGCGAAATTAACGCTAATCCTAAAGATATGCCKGTTACTGGTGATTTTGTTTGGCGTTTGCCGCCTTCTCTTGGGGGCGCAGCAAACAAAGATGCAGCGGTAAAAGCCAAAATGGCCGCGATCGGCGAAAGCGACCGTATGACTTTGAAATTCCGCAAGCCTGCGTAAAYCAGGAGCTAAAGAATGATAGGGAGGCAGTTGGGCTCGGTTCGGCTGCCTTTTTTTATGGAGTGTCTTGGTTTGTCCCTAGAACGCTACATTTCGTCACAGTTGGTAAACGTAAGTACGGGTGCAAAGGAAAAATTGTTTGCGCCCCGTGGCATGCAGGGTAAGCTCCCGCTTGATCGAATTAAGACTTTAAGCAATCATTTAGTGGGGATCCCCAATGAAAAAATCCACGTTACTTAAAACAGTTGCAGTCACAGCGTTGTTGGCTTCGGCCGTGTTTGCGCCTGTAAACGCAGGCCACCACACAGCTAAAGAACAGGTTATGGCGGCTCTTGCTCAGGAAGGCCGTCCGGCAGACGATTTGAAAGAYGATGCGCTGCGCCGSCCYGCAGAAGTWTTGGCTTTTGCTGGWATTCACGCTGGYATGACAGTKCTYGATATAAATTCTGGCGGTGGCTACTACAGCGAAATCATWTCCGGTGTTGTTGGTAAAGACGGTCACGTCTATGCCCATAACGGCCCGGTTTACTGGGATTTTGTTAARAAGGAGATTGGGAAACGATATGAGGGACGGCTGAGTAATGTCACCCTTATGCGTGGTGTTTCTGAAGAAGTGGAGATCGAAGAGAACAGCGTTGATGTWATTCTGTCAGTGCTTGCGTATCACGACTATTATTTCAAACATAAAGCGCGGACCAAGGAAGAAAACGTTCCTGCAATTCTGGCTTCTCTCTATAAGTCACTRAAGCCGGGCGGCGCGTTCGTGGTTATTGATCATGTTGCGCCAACAGGTAGCGGCWCCGATGCGGGTAATTCGCTGCACCGCTTCGACCCTGCGCTATTGAAGGAACAGGTTCTTGCCGCWGGGTTTAAGTGGGACAGCAGCAGTGAAATGTTTGCGAATGCTGACGATGCGCATACTAAATCACCGTTTGACCCGTCCATTCGCCGCAAGACGGATCGCTTTGTCTTCAAGTTTGTAAAGTAAAGCKGCTTCAAGGCTTTATGACGGTAAAGTGAATCGTCGCGTTAGGCTAAAACATGTACCTTCCAGCAAAATTGTTGGAAGGTATTTTTTATGAAACTATTCACCAAAGTTGCCGCAACAGCGGTGGTTCTGCTGGCAGGTGCAGGGGCCTATTCTTATGCCAGTGGCCCGGCGGAAGTTAATTATGCTGCGCGTGATGCGCGTTCGATTGAGCAGCTTATCGCTAGCGATGACAGGCCGGCACGCCACCGCGCCCGTGACAAATACCGCCACCCTGCTGAAACACTGGCCTTTATGGGGCTGAAATCCGACATGCATATTGTTGAGGTTGACCCGGGTGGGCCGGGCGGCTGGTATAGGCGCATCATTGAACCCTTCATTGAAAGCAGTGATGGTGGTTCATACCATCCAGTACCGCTCAACCGTTCATGGCCAGACGAAGCGCGCGATGAAATTCCGTACGGCAGCATTGATATGGCGTTTATATTCCGGGCGCACGGCTTCCTGATTTATGACAGCCCAGCGCAGGACCATGTGAATGACCTGTTTAAGATGCTTAAGCCTGGCGGGCATTTGGGTATTGTTGATCATGCGGGCGATGAAGCTGGCGGGGAACAGGACCCTATTTCTGACGACGGCTACGTGAAAGCGAGCTATTTTCAGGCGATGGCTGAAAAAGCCGGTTTCATATTGGTCAAAACCAGCGACGTGAACAGGAACCCACTGGATACCAAAGACCATCCACGGGGTGTTTACTCGTTGCCGCCGACTTTGAGCGGCCCCAATAGCAWWWWGYWCAANNCRATMRKNGRWRGTGATNNCNGCTTCACGCACCTGTATCAGAAGCCTATTGGCTAGGGTTAGTGTGCTACCGCACTTTGGCGCTAAGAAGCCGTAGCGTTCTTGTATAAAATGCTTGGCTAGTTAATTATGCCCTTCAGCTTGTTAGGTGGAGGGTATTTTTATGGCAAAAATTGCGGCACTTGAAGGGTTTACCGAAACGACGTTTCGAGACGARGGTATTGCAAAAACAGTATACCGGCTAGGTGACCTTGGGCGCCCGCCTGTCTTGTTGATGCAGGAACTACCTGGTATCACAGTTGAAACACTGGCTTTGGCACGGAAATTAGAAAACGACGGATTTGTTGTTTATCTGCCGCATCTGTTTGGGGATATCGCAGCGCCAGTGGCGATTTTAAGAAATGTGCTGCGCCTGTGCCTGCAGAAAGAGTTTAATTTCCTAGCKTGGCGTAAGCCTAGCCTCATTACCAATTGGTTGCGGGCGCTTTGCCGGTTTATCTCAGACGAAAACGGTGATCGCCCCATTGGCGCAATCGGCATGTGCCTAACGGGCAGGTTTGTTTTGTCGTTAATGGTTGAGAAATCGATGATAGCACCTGTCATGACACAGCCGGGCCATCCGGGCGGATCCGGAAATGCAACAAAAGCAGCGACGATCGGTATCCCTGATGGGGAGTTGGCTGAGGCGAAGAAACGATCGAAAGAGGACGGAATTTGTGTGTTAGGGCTGCGGTTTGAAAACGACCCGGTTTGCCCACCAGAGCGTTTCGCGACGATGGAACGAGAGTTCGGAGAGAATTTTATCCGCTTCGATATTGATGCATCAGTGTATGAAAAAYACAATATCAGGAAAGACGCGCATTCAGTTCTWACAATT
Organism: Kordiimonadaceae bacterium; assembly: GCA_016764715.1. Taxonomy (GTDB): domain Bacteria; phylum Pseudomonadota; class Alphaproteobacteria; order Sphingomonadales; family Kordiimonadaceae; genus Kordiimonas. Next base: position 4,089 of record JAESRJ010000210.1, read on the forward strand.
GACGCGAGCGATGCGCCGGGCCATCCTACGCAAGATGCTTATGCSAAGATGTTGGGRTTCTTTMASGASCGGATYACYTAACGGGCGGCAATTAAAGTAGTCAGCGAACCATGGAAAACACCCGCCAACATCTGCTGTGCGGGGTGTCTATTTACTAARYGCTAGCAGGGCCTATTAAGGGCAGGGCATTGTATAGGTGTTGCCTATTGCTGCAATGCCTTCYAATAGTTCATTCGGTAATATCATATCATGAGTGTCGAGCGCGGTTTTAAGCTGACCCAGCTTGGTCGCGCCGATGATGTTGGACGTTACAAACGGCATCATATTCACAAATGTATTGGCCATCTGCGCCGGGTCCCAGCCGTGTTCACGTGCGAGCGCCACGTAGGCCTCCATCGCCTGGACGCCGGTTGCTGTCATATAGCGGTTAAAGGTGTTTTTAAAGAGCGTGAAGCGCGCGCCTTCTGGTTGGGCGCCGCCTGAGTATTTGCCGGTAAGGAAACCGGACGCGAGCGGTGAGTATGCTAAGAGCCCACAGTTTTCTTTGTCGTCCAGTTCCGCCAGGCCAACTTCATAAGACCTGTTCAGAAGGTTATAGGCATTTTGTACGGTTGCTACACGCGGCACGTTTGACGTTTCTGAAAGCTTAAGCGCGTGCATGGTGCCCCACGCTGTCTCGTTCGAAAGGCCAATTGCGCGGACCTTGCCAGCATCAACCAACTCCTGCATCGCAGACAGTGTCTCTTCAAGCTGAACTGCATTTTCGCCCGGCGTTGGCAAATAACCAAGAACGCCGAAGAAATTAGTGCGCCGACTGGGCCAATGTATTTGGTATAGGTCGATATAGTCCGTCTTCAGACGCTTTAGGCTGGCATCACAGGCTGCAATAACTGCGGCTCGGTCAAGGTTATTGATGCCGTCCCGTTGCAGCTCTGGCCGGATATGATCCAGCGTGCCAAGCGGCCCTGAGATTTTGGTGGCAAGCACAACATCTTTGCGCTTGCCGGTTTTCTCAAACCAGTTCCCAATGACTTTTTCCGTGGCGCCGTATGTCTCCGGGCTTGCAGGCACAGAGTACATTTCAGCTGTATCCAGGAAGTTTACACCGTGATCAAGTGCCATCTCGATCTGCGCGTGGCCTTCCTCTTCAGTGTTTTGTTCGCCCCATGTCATGGTGCCTAAGCAGATTTTACTAACACTAATATCGGTTCGGCCAAGCTTGCGCATTTCCATAGAGGGTTTCCTCGGGATTGTGGTTGAAAACTGATGTACGCTTATTGAATTGTAGCAAGCTTAAGCAGTTTCAACACCTTTGTTGGTCATCAATTGCTGTAGCTCGCCGCTTTCAAACATTTCTTTGATTATATCGCAGCCGCCAACAAACTCGCCTTTGACATAAAGCTGCGGAATTGTAGGCCAATCGGAAAATACCTTGATGCCGTCGCGTAGCTCTGGATCTTCCAGAACATTATGGCTTTCATACTTAACGTTGAGGTGCTGTAGCACTTGGCCCACAACGGAAGAGAAGCCACACTGTGGGAAAACAGGGGTGCCCTTCATGAAAAGAACAACATCGCTGCCGTCTACATAGCCTTGGATTGTGTCTGAAATACTCATTTTATCGTCCTTGGAACTTTATGATTTCCGCTACAGATAAGAACTTKRWYSRKAWWTSSYWRSGSWMMMTSKARWAKKWMRAYKYSSARCTGCNTAAWMYTSWSSCYCSMRWASRGYYKMWMYSYMKTCKGSWAKGYKKKKKYGCASKKSRAGGGCATGMARYTCGCCGCCCATMCKACCTTTYAGGCTTTTATAGACCATCTGGTGCTGYTGAACGCGGGATTTRCCGCGAAAMCCYTCAAAGGTTACGTGCGCMGCRTAGTGGTCWCCGTCRCCGCGKAGATCTTCRATGCTRACGSTGGCGCCWGGYAGGCCCTCTTTKATCAGGTTTATGATGTCCTCTGATATCATCGCCATGATGTTATCCCCTCAATACTAAGTTCATGCCCACAGTATAGCAGGCTTATATGCTTTGCGTCATCTATAAGCTTTGGCTGAGTTTCTGCAAGCAATAGAAGGCGAGGCGGCGCTGTCATTGGTAATTGTCTTTGYYGTTGAAGTAGGCGCAAGGCCATATAGCTAAGTCAGRAATARAACTTCGGTATAACGAGAAATTAAATGCAACTTATTCTTGACCGGAGCCGCGCAAAGGGCTTTCTTCCTGTAAGGGGAGGTGAGGCCAATGGCGCACTCTAAGTGTTTAATAGTATCGACACATCATCGTCCTTTAGTTGGCGGTGCCCTTACCGTGTATGAAGCGCTGGCCAAGCATTCTGCAGGCCGAATTTCGATATTAACCGCATTTTACGACTATACGACGGGCCAAGAAGTGCCTGGCTGGCAGGCGTATGATGCCGCTGCCCCGTATAAAATTACACGTATCCGCCATATGCGTGCAAATTTGCTTAGCGCGTATGCTGGTATTACTCAAAAGATCGTTCGCAAAATAGGCGTTTTCTTTAACAACCGGAGAATTCTCAATCAAACGCTCTCGCTGATCAAAAAGAATGAAATTAGCACCGTATGTATTGGCGCACAGGATGCGCTTGGCTGGCTCGTAAAGCCCCTGAAAAAGCACACCAGCGTGAAAGTCGTAATCTATGTACACGGCGAAGAGGTTTCTCAGCCTGCGTTCTCACCTAAATTCGAAACCAGGAGGCAGCAGGGTTTGCTAGCAGCAGATGCTGTTGTTGCCGTTAGCCGATTTACAGTAAATCTGCTTGTCGAGAATTACCGCGTGCCGATAGAGCGCATCAAGTTACATACCAACGGTGTTGATCTTCAGGTCTTCGGCGGCACGGATTTGGCGCCAGCAAATGCAGACATTGATTTGCCAGCGCAGCCGTGGGTGTTTGGATGTGGCAGGCTGATGGAAAGGAAAGGTTTTGATCAGTTGATTGAGGCCTGGCCTGCGGTTATTGAGGCCTTTTCCACCGCGAAACTTGTTATTGGCGGAGAAGGTCCTTTATCTGATCAGCTTAAAAAACAGATTTTGCGCTTGGGGCTTGAGAGTTCGGTTTCTCTGCGAGGGTGGATACCGGATAGTGATTTGCCCTATTATTACCAACAAGCCGCGCTGTTCGCGATGCCGAATCGTACCTTGCCAGACGGTGACACGGAAGGCTTTGGGCTAGTGTTTCTTGAGGCGGCGGCAATGGGCACACCGTCAATTGCAGGGCTTGGCGGTGGTACTGCCGATGCCGTAACAGAAGGCGAAACCGGTTTGTTTGTTGACGGTGCTAATATTCAACATATTAGTGATGCCATTGTCCGTTTACTGGAAGATGAGCCATTGCGACAAAAGATGGGCGCTCAAGCTATAGCACATGCCAAAACACAGGGCTGGCAAAAGAAAACTGACGACCTTGTATCATTTTTCAGCGCTCTTCACGCCTAATTGACCTGCCTGCCGATATTTAGATATTGATCATCTTAGCGTTAATCGCTAGCGTCCGTAATTACTGGACCTAGTAGTATGATAAAGATGTAATATGTCTAAAAATTACCAAATTGTTGCCGCTGAAGACGTTGTTGTCCCTTTGGTTGAATACCCTGTAAAGGGCATTGCCAAAGCCGTCTTTTTGGTTTTGCCGGCTATGGGCGTTAAGGCCTCGCTTTACAAAAGGCTTGGCGAAGACTTGGCTCAGAAAGACGTCGCTGTAGTAACTTTTGAACAGCGTGGCCACGGCGAAAGCCCCTACCGGGCCTCTCGGGGCGCAAAATTTGGCTATTTAGATTACTTGGATATCGATTTGCCGGCTGCGATAAGTTGGGTGAAKAAAAAGTATCCAGATACAGCATTCTATATTGGGGGCCATAGCCTTGGCGGTCATATGTGTAATTTCATGGTCGCCGATAAACGTAATGAATTCGCGGGTCTTATTCATTTGGCCGCAGGTTTTCCAGGTATTAAACAATTCCCCGGAGCGACAGGTCGGCGTTTGAAACGCTTGTGCGCTATGTTGCCGTTGCTGCTGTGGGTGGTTGGCTATTTCCCCGGCAAACGCATGGGTTTTGCCGGCCGTGAATACCGGCAATTGATGCTGGACTGGCGAGATTGGGCGATCAGCGATACTTACGATTTTTCTGGGCGCTCTGGTTCTGAGAAATCTATGCGTGCCTTTTCCGGGCGGATGCTGTCGATTTCCTTTGATGATGACCAGCTTGCGTCGGATGAGGCCATCGAGAAAACTCGAAATACGATGGCGGGCGCTCAGCTAACCAAGGTCCGGATGGGTCGAGCAGAACAGGGCGATTACATTGGTCACTTCGGTTGGACGAAAAAACCCAGCGGGGTCGTTGCTGCTATCTGCCGCTGGGTCGGCGAAGCTTAGCGGCTTGCTTTCGCCGTCTGGCGCTCCAGTTTTAAGACTATCGGGCTATTAATCGCCAATATTGAGAGGGTAAACATGAGCAGCTATATCGATCCGGAACGGGCACAATTTGAAGCTTTCAAAGACCTGCCGCGAAATGCGCCGCTCAACATGCTCAATTTGATAAAATTACGTGAAACCGCCGTTTATGAAGACGGGGCGGCTGTAACAGGGGCGGAAGCCTACGCTGCTTATGGTCGGGATAGTGGGCCAATCTTTAAACGAGTTGGCGGGACAATCATCTGGCGCGGCGAACCAAAATTAATGTTGATCGGACCTGAGACAGAAACTTGGGACTTGGCTTTTGTGGCTTACTATCCCACGGCAAGTGCTTTTCTGGAGATGGTTACTGATCCCGTTTACCGTATTGCAGTAAAGCACCGTCAAGCTGCGGTTGCGGATAGCCGATTGCTCCGGTGCCATGAACAGCCTGCCACGGACGGTTTCGGCTAGGCGCCTTTCATAGGGCAATTATTGGGGCCATGTTTTCTAATGTGCATCCTGATTCCAATGTGATTCTTCTGGATGATGCTGCAACACTTGTTGGTAGGGATAATAAGGCGCTGTTTTCAATGGTTTAATTATATATATTGACCTATCTCTAATCTTCATTTAACAAAATTGTTAATTAATTAAAACGTTAAACAAGGTGTTATATGTCACAGCCTCAGATACAAGATGTGTTTTCTGCACTTGGCGACCCGACGCGGTTTGCCATTGTGGAAAGTCTCCTTAGGGACAAAGAGCTGACGATTGGTCAGCTGGCAGAGCCGCACGCGATGAGCGCACCCGCTATTTCGCGCCACGTTAAAGTGTTGGAAGACGCGGGGCTTATTGAGCGCAAGATTGAGAAACAGTGGCGCGTGGTGCGCCTGAGACAGGATTGTTTTGCCTCGATTGAAGAATGGCTGAAGCGGTACCGGGATTTCTGGAATGCCAGCTTTGACCGCCTTGAGGCATTTTTAGAAGAAGAACAGAAAAACGAGGGAGACAGCAATTGACTGTAACAGTAGCAGAMGAAAAGCATGTGTTGCGCATTGAGCGCGATTTCAGGGCGCCAATTGAAAAGGTATTTGAGGCCTTCACCAACCCAGAGCACTTTAGCCAGTGGTGGGGGCCTGAAGGCACGAAGGCGGCTGATATTGTCATGGATGTGAGTGAAGGCGGCCGGTGGCATACCGCAATGGTGAATAAAGAGGGCGAAAAACACATCGTTGAAGGTGTGTATAAAGTGATCGCCCCTTTCGGCAGATTGGTTTTTACCTGGCAATGGGTGAAAGGCGGTGCTGGCGGCGAGGAAACGACTGTGGAACTTGCTTTTACCGCCGTTGAAGGCGGCACGCGGCTCAGGCTGAAACACGGTATCTTTGACAGTGAAGAGGGCCCGCCTGCYCACAATATGGGCTGGACCAGTGCTTTGAATTCGCTCGAAACTTTTCTTTCTGCTTAAAACGATTAAGGGAGCTGATGTTATGAATAAAAGACCAGAAGGCATGCACGCGATTACACCTGACTTTGTTGTCCGCGACGCGGCAGCCGCAATTGCGCTTTATGAGAAAGCTTTCGGCGCGGAACTAGGCATGAAAATGATGGTACCTGGCAGTGAAATGATTATGCACGCCGAAATTATGATTGGTGACAGTATGTTGTTCATATCCGATGTTGCGCCGGGCATAGAACGCGAGGCGCCTAAAGCGGGCTCCCTGTCGTCTGTGGCATTTTACCACTATGTTGACGACGTTGATGTGGCCTACAAACGGGCAGTGGGTGCTGGMATGGCCGGTAAAAATGAGCCATCCGATATGTTTTGGGGTGACCGTACCGCTGTAGTGAATGACGGCTTTGGCGGAAACTGGACGCTTGCATGCCATGTTAAGGATGTAAGCGCGGAAGAAATTGATGCAGCAATGGCTGCGTTTCAAAATCAGGCCACGTAAGGCCATAACTAGGCTTTAATAGCCATAATCAGGAAGACGATAGTGATGTCTGAATTAATTATAATGAGCGTTCCGCAGTCCAATTTTGCGCGTTCAGTGCGGATGTTAGCTGCAGAGAAGGGCGTGCCTTGTACTTTGCAGCCTGACGCGCCGCACAGCGACCCAGTAAAGGCGATTAGTCCCTTTGGTAAAGTGCCGGTCATGAAGCACGGCGACGTGGAGATTTTTGAAGCCAGTGCGATCGCGCGCTATATCGAAGCGGCTTTCGATGGCCCAAAATTCTTTCCAGAAGACCCAGCAACTGCTGCGAAAGTTGAAGAATGGGTTTCTTTGCATGCTACGCAATTAGATAAATCGATGATCCGCCAATATGCATTTGCGTATATTTTCCCAGGTACGGATGACGGCAGCCCAAATCAGGACGTTATCAAGGGCTGTATTGATGCTGTAAAAATGCAGCTAGAGTATATCGACGGCGCTGTAGGCGACGGATATCTGGTTGGCGACGACTTTACTTACGCTGATATGGCACTGTATCCAACGCTAGCCTATATGCGCAATTTCCCAGAGTCCTCTGCAATTGTGAAAGAATGCGCGAACTTGACGGCTTATATGGACAAGATCGATGCCCGTGAGAGCGCGCAGTCAACAAAGCCTCCTAAAAAGGCCTAACTATAGGAATGTAAGTCTTCTTCGAGGATTGGTCGATAGGCTATAGCGATGCAAGACCCAGTTACTTAGGTGGCTGGGTCTTTTCCTTGGGCAGCCCTTCGCG
>JAESRJ010000211.1 GCA_016764715.1 Kordiimonadaceae bacterium
GGCGCAATTTTACGCGAGCCGCGGGTACGGCGTTCTTCAACCCAATTTCCGGGGCTCAACTGGATACGGCCAGTATTTTCGGACCGCAGGCATCCGGCAGTGGGGCGGCCTGATGCAAGACGATGTTACCGATGCTACGAACTGGCTTATAAATGAGAACATCGCCGATGGATCCCGGATTTGCATTGCAGGCTCCTCATACGGCGGCTACGCAGCCATGATGGGCGCAATCCTTGAGCCTAACCTTTATCAGTGTGCCATTTCGGTAAATGGTGTCCCGGATTTACCGCGTTTAAATAAGAGAGACTTGTCAACGCGCGGCGGCTCAGACTGGCATAAAATTAGAGGCCACGAAGGTAAAAAAGATAAAGAAGTATCGCCCTATCACCGGGCAAAGGAGATTACTATACCGATACTGCTAATTGCCGCCAAAGACGATGCCCGCATCCCCTACCAACACACAAAAGACATGCACAAAAGGCTCAAAAATCTCGGTAAAAACAGCAAATATGTTCAGCTGAAAACCGGCACCCACTATATGGTAACGGCTGAAGCCAGGCTGAAAGTACTGCGTGAGACCGAGAAGTTTTTGGCTAAACATATTGGCCGCTAGACGAAAAAGGGGAAAGTGTTACCTTTCCCCTACCGATGTGATTAAGTCAGTAATTCAAACAGCCGCGCGCTACGTCTTTTTATCCGCCTCGGCATTCTCGGCTGATGCTTGGGCTTGCGCGCTCGCTGCAACGCTTTCTGCTGTAACCACTGTTTTCATCATTCCATTCAGAAACTTGCGGGTACCTTCGCTTGGCGCCCAGTCGATCATGGTTTGCAGCTTGGCTATAGCATCATCAAAGTGTCCGGCTTTACTAAGAAGGCGCACTTCCATTCGTTTGGCTGAACGTAGGTCCGGCGAAAGATACCGGATAGAGCCCATTATCTTTATCGTACTCGCTTTTACTTTCTGGCCGTCATGAAGCGCTATATCCACATACGATAGAAGAGCCGGCACATAAGTGCGGTCGCTTCTGATGGCTTTGGCGTATAATTTTTTAGCGGATTTCAGCAAGGCCTTCGAGCGTTCACTGCGCTCGACAGCAGAGAGGATAACGTCGCCTTTTATCGTAAGCGCCGACGCATTTTTGGGTTCAATTTCAAGCGCCGCATCAATATAGGAGGCCGCTTTTTCCCACTTTCGGTCAAGGACCGCCAAGCGCGCCAAATATATATTCATCTGAGTTGGCCGGACATCCGCATCAAGAGCCGCTTGGAAGCGCTTGGCCGCGCCGCCTTTGCGCCGTTTCCAACTAGGGCTATCAATATCAAAACGGCCCGAAAGCAATCGACCTTCATCCAATACTATTTTTGCTTCTTGGCCAGACAAAACCTGAAATTTGGTCACTGCAAAATCTGGCATATGACTGTTCATATCAATGGCGCCCGACGGCAAATCTCTGTCGTACCAGTATTTTTTCACTTCTTTGTCAAATTTGGAAAAGCTGGTCTTAAAGGTCTTTTTGAACAGTTCTTCGCTATCAACACCAGGCTCGTTTATCCCGTGCAGAAATTCGGCGATCGCAACCCTGTACTTATCGGAATTTTGCATAAAATGGGCCAGCAACCAGCCTTGGGCATACATCTGACTACGACGATGCTTTCGCCGTACAATATTTACATATTCGCCCTTGATGCGGAATATTTCCTTCATCCGCAACCAGTCAGGTACCGACTTTAGCGCTGGAAAACGATTCACTGCTGGTTTCCCAATAATTGCGGTTTTTCCGTCAAACTCCATAGTCCCCAAATATTCGGCAAAGCCTTCATCATACCAGCGCGGGTAATTCAAGGAGCTATACTGATGAATAATGTGGTGCACATATTCGTGGAAAATGGTCTGAATTCCGCCCAAAATCCATACCTTCTCACCCTTTTCCAGTGATAAGACAGAGACCGCGCCTTCTGGCTGGGGAATATAAAACCCACCAGTGCCCCTGGGCCCAATATCATCAAGATAGCCTTTGTCCGTTTTAAAGGCGAACAGCTTAAGTTTAGGCGAGTAATCTACACTCAGGTCCAGGCCTGTGATCTTGCCCACGGTGTATCTGAACTTCTCCAGATCAATCACCGTTTTTCTGGCAGTTTCTTCATCCACGTCCGTGTAGAAAATAAAATGATCGCTTTCCAGCTGCAGCCATTGCCGCGGCGCGGCTTCTGCCGGTGTTGCCATCAACCCCGCAACAAACAGTAGGAATAAACCAGTCAAAATACGCACAAACGTCGCCCCCAAAATAATAACTAAAGATTATACCTTTTACCCTATCTGGAAATCTGCCCTTTTCAAGGAACTTTAGGTATACCCACGACTTTGTGATGATACCCATTAATCGATACCTCTACGCCGCTGGCTGCTATTGTTAACCTCTATAGCCTCACTTGTATTTTCTGCCACAAACCCATTCAACATTGATTTTGTTATGATATGACGTATGGTTCCCATTAGATAAGCACGCTACTTTTCTAGATGGGGGATCTAATGAAAAAATCGGTAATGCAGCTAACTGCGGCAGCCTTGCTTTGCGCACTTTCTGCGCTCGCACCTGCGGGGGCAAAAGAAACTATGCCGCTTGAGGCCTTTGCTGCACTACCAAGTTTTTCTAGTGCTACCCTATCCCCAGACGGCGCAAAAATTGCTTTTGCCATCAGCAGAAACGGCAGGAAGCATATTGTTTACCAAAACCTAGACGGTTCAGACGACAGCATCATCCCACCGCTTGCTAAATGGGATATCAACAGCTTTTTTTGGGCGACCGATCACACGCTGATACTAAAGGTTGGAGGCCTTCAAAGGCGGTTCGAATATGCGCGCGGAAAACAATATATTACCCGTATCTTTTCGTTCAATATTAATAAGAAAAAATATATTTGGCTGGGTGAGCCTGACATGCGCAGGTTAAGTGGGAAAATCCCCGGGACTGCCAGTCAACTKGARMSCRTMWTSGATTAYCTGCCYRRYGACCCAAARCACSTTCTTMTGCARCTKGATTTTRRCCWSGACRGCWMCMSMGAMRTMTWCAAAGTTAACATTGAAACCGGCCGTAAACGCGCAATCAAAAAGGAAGTGAACGGCATATTAGATTGGTATACCGACGAAGCATCAGAAGTGCGCTTCGGCTTTGGCTATAAAGGGATCAGATACGACATCCCTTATGCGATATACAAAAACGCTGCTGGCCAATGGATTAGCCTGAAAAATATTGAGTGGCATAAAAGATATAAAATCCGAAGCTTTACCGATGACCCCAACGTCCTATTCGTGAGCGGCGTTTCAAATTACGGCACGATTGGCCTTTACAAACTCAATCTGGAAACGGGTAAGATTGTAGAGCGGGTTTTCACCCATGAAGATGTCGATATGGGCTATGTGGTTCACGATACAGTTTACGGGCAGCCGATCGGCGTTGCCTATACCAACGATTACGGGCAGGTAAAATATTTCAATGAAACCTACCATACCATCCAAAAAAAGATGAAACGGGAACTGCAGGCGTCGGCAGTTTCTATAGTTGGCCATGCTAAAGATAAAGAAATWTACTTGGTTTACACGGAAACTGACAGGAACCCAGGACACTATTATATCTACGACAGTGACAAMCRAARRCTRGARTTTATTGCGCCKYTMAKGRACGGCATTGAYGTTGAAGCAACGGCGACAACAGYTGCCATCGAAATACCRATGCGYGACGGAAATGTTATTCCKGCMTACCTAACWGTACCKTWYGGGCACGACGGCGGKGCYTTGCCCACCGTTATCCTGCCCCACGGKGGRCCAAGCGCCCGGGACAGYGCCACATGGGATTTCTGGGCTCAGTTTTATGCCAGCCGTGGCTATCTGGTTTTGAAACCAAATTTTCGCGGGTCCACGGGATACGGCAATAAATTTCGCCGCAAAGGCGTGCGCCAGTGGGGTGGCCTGATGCAGGATGATGTAACGGACGCCACAAAGTGGCTCATCGCGGAAGGCAAGGCGGACCCAGACCGCATCTGTATCGTCGGCGCATCCTACGGCGGCTACGCGGCGTTGATGGGCGTCATTCGCGAGCCTGGCCTTTATAAATGCGCCATTTCAGTGAACGGCGTAACCGACTTACCAGCGCTTAAAATTGATGACAGCTACTCAATTGGCGGCAACGTTTGGGGCAAGTTCATGGGCATGAACGGAAAAGAAGACGAGGAGGTCTCTCCTTTCCACAATGCTGAAGCGATCAGCGCGCCTGTGCTTCTGATGTCGACAACCGATGATCAACGCGTTCCCTATAAAATGTCYGCYGCTCTGGACCARCGSCTTCGCAGCCTCAACAAGCCCAGCCGCTATGTAAAAATTACAAGCGGCGGCCATTCGATGGTTACGGAAGAAGCCCGGCTTACACTCTTGCGCGAAACCGAGAAGTTTYTAGCAGAACATATCGGTGATTAAWCGAACGATTCGGCTGAGAACAGTGTTCAGWCGTATTTTTCTCTAAAAACKGCAGAAAAATACTGTWGAATAAAGTAACAGTTGAAACAGTTACTTGCCTGCTGAAGTAGAAAAAAAATCTAATATTTGCCCCCGATTACCGGAAGGTTTTCAGGGGCATGTTTTTACATTTAGTTTAAACTAAAGTAAAAGATACACGGGAACTAATGGGGGTCGAATACTAGGGAAATCATAATCGGAGGGGCACCGATGAATAGTTATTTTACTAAGGCTACCGCCATAGTGGCGGCGGCTATWTTTGGGWTGTCGTCTACAGTACACGCAGCCAAAGAAGTACCCGTTGAAGCCTTTGCCGCGCTGCCAGGCTTCGGCGATGCAAAGCTATCGCCAGACGGCGAAACCATTGCTTATTCAGCAAGGGTGAAGGGTGAATTATACCTGATCTTTCAAAATCTGGACGGGTCGAACCGAAAGTTCATTCCGCCAGCTGAAGGCACAGAACTCCTGCGTTTTGATTGGGCGAGCAACCGGTTTCTCTTGCTGCAAACAAAGGCAATAATGCGGGATCCCTCCTTGGGTGACGCTGCTATTCCAACGCGCGTCTATTCTTTTGACGTGAAGTCCCGTTTGAAGAAAAAAGAGCCCAACTGGCTAGGAACACCTGAGCGAAGCATTGGTCAAGGACCAAAATCAGGCCGAGGGGGTCGAGGCAAACTCGGCAAATCACCGTTCATCGAAAAATTAATCGATTTCCTGCCTGATGATGAACAGTATGTATTGATGCAAATCGACCTGGATCTCGATGGAAACCCCGAGGTCTACAGAACATTTCTAAAGGTGTTGCCGCGAAAGAGCCTGCAGCGGAAACGCATYGAGCAAGACCRGCCGGGTATTCGCAATTGGTATACTGACCAGACAAGCACCGTGCGTATCGGTATCGGCGAGAAAAACGGCAAGCCGTACGGCATTAGAAAAGACCAAGCCGGAAAATGGCAAAATCTTTCCAACATAGGCTGGACCAAAACWTACACGATGCAAACCTTCACYTCGGAGGTAAATGTTGTTTACGTCAGTGGCCCTACTGAAAATGGTACAGAAGGCCTGTTCACGCTTGACTTAAACACTGGCAAAATTATCGATCAGAAGTTCTCCAGAACCAAGGTTGATCTTGATTTCGTAGCCATGCACCCCGTTACGGGCCATTTTGCTGGCGTTGGCTACACAGATGATTTCGCCCGTATTCGGTACTTTGACAAAACGCTGCGCAAAATTCAGCGCAGTGTGAATAAAGCCCTGAAAGCAAAGGTCGGCCGTTTGGTCGACCGTGCCAAAAACCGCGAGCTCTATCTGTTCCACGTTTCCAGCGATAGAAACCCTGGCGAATATTATCTGTATAACCGCGWGGAAGGAAAACTTGGTTATCTATCGCCGACGATGGCGCTAGTGGACAATTCCCTAACCGCGCCAACACAAACCGTTTCTATTCCGGTGCGCGACGGCAGTAATATTCCTGGTTATATGACATTACCGCTGGGTAAAACTGCGGTAAATATGCCGACGGTTATTCTSCCGCACAGCGACCCTGAAGCGCGCGATACAGCGGCGTGGAATTACCAAGCACAGTTTTTCGCCAACCGCGGCTATTTAGTGTTGATGCCAAATTATCGCGGCTCAACAGGCTACGGTGACCAATTTCAGGCAAAAGGTGAAAATCAGTGGGGCGGCTTAATGCAGGACGACCTCACAGACGCCACCAAATGGCTGGTCGCTGAAGGCATGGCAGACCCTGAGCGTATCTGCATTGTCGGCTCCTCATACGGTGGTTACGCTGCTCTTATGGGCGTTATCAAGGAACCTGGCCTTTATAAATGTGCAATATCTGTGAACGGCATCACCGATCTGCCTCAGATCAAGGCAAAAGCTCTGGAAGAGAAAGACCCGTTTGAGTGGGTTTCCGGCATGGCGCTCAACGGGAAAAGCGACGAGACAATTTCGCCGTTTCACCGTGTCGCTGAAATTAGTGCGCCAATCCTTTTGCTTGCGTCAAAAGACGACCAGCGCATTCCGCTGAAAATCACGGAAGCAATGCATGACAAGCTGAAGGAACTCAAAAAGCCTAGCAAATATGTGACGATGGAAGATGGTGGCCACAAGGTTTTAACCAAAGCCGCCCGGAAAACCATGCTCGAGGAAACAGAAAAGTTTCTCAAAAAGCATATTGGCTAGCCGCTTCCTTTGACAATCAAATTCCTTAGACAATCAAAAGGGCCTTACCGGGCCCTTTTTTCTATCTAGCATAAAGAACCGCTGTCGCACCTTCTACGCAAAACCCTTRATCGCCGCTGCCACAGCAAGCAGCCGTTTTGCCTCAACCACATGTAGTTCCTCGATCATTTTTCCMCCAAAAACAGCAACGCCTTTGCCTGCTGCAGCCGCTTCATCAAAAGCAGATATCAGCGCCTCCGCCTCCACGCACTGTGAAGCGCTTGGCCCGAACGCTTCATTGGCCACATCAATTTGCAACGGATGGATCAARCTTTTACCRTCAAACCCCATCGCCCTGCCCTGATCGCATTCAGCCTGCAGCCCTTCAGTGTCGCGGAAATTGTTATAGACACCGTCCAACACCGTCAGGCCGTACGCGCGGGCAGCGAGCACAGCCGTAGAGAGCGCCGCCACCAACGGCGCACGGCCAGGCACATGCTCCGCTCTTAAATCCTTGGTTAGATCATTGGTGCCCACCAGAAGGCACTCAAGCCTTGCAGACGCAGTCGCCACTTCTTCCGCTTTCAAAATCGCCTTAGCCGTCTCCAGCATTGCCCAAATAACAGTTTCAGTGTCTCCAGCTTCAACCAAGGCCGCTTCCACACGCTGCACTGCCAAAGCGCCTTCGATTTTAGGCACGATAATAGCCGCAGCCCCGCAGYCAGCTACTGCGGCGATGTCTTCTTGCCACCAKGCAGTATCCAGGCCGTTGATCCGTATCACCAGTTCCCGCCTGCCGTACCCGCCAGCTTTCACCGCCGCAACCGCCAGCGCGCGGCCCAGCTCTTTTTTGTCAGGGGCTGTTGCGTCTTCCAAATCGAACACAACGGTGTCGCACGGCAATGTCTTGGCCTTCTCAAGCGCACGTTCATTAGACGCGGGCATAAACAGCACGCTWCGGCGCGGGCGACTAACAATCATGATAYGTCCTAAMAAAATTWSMCKCRRAACCRGCTGCGMKGCWATKCGYCSWATTGCTMWKMYYCNAGAAARMCMGGGSMMYMYKNGTACCCCRRCATGTYTTTTACCAGCCGCAGCTGCGGTCTTTGTTCTGCTCATCAAGCCACACTTTCAGCGGGGCGAAATATGCAACGATAGAAGACCCGTCCATTTCGCGCTTGCCGGTAAAGGCTGCCAGCGCTTCCGGCCAAGGTTGGCGCGCACCCATTTCCATCATCGCCTTAAACTTGGCTCCAACTTCCTTGTTGCCGTATATGCTACAGCGGTGCAATGGGCCTTCCCAGTTTGCCTGCTCGCACGCCGACTGGTGGAATTGGAACTGTAAAATATAGGCAAGGAAATAGCGCATATAAGGCGTGTTGTTCGGGATATGGTATTTGGCCCCCGGGTCAAACGCATCTGCTGGGCGCTCGTTTGGTGCCTTCACCCCTTGGTATTTTTCGCGCAGTTCCCACCATACTTTATTGTAAGTCTCAGGCGTGGCTTCGCCAGAAAATACCTTCCAGCGCCACTGATCCACCATCAGCCCGAACGGCAGGAAAGCCACTTTATCGAGCGCCTGCTGCATCAAAATGGCGATGTCAGCATCTGCGGACGGCACCGTTTCAAGTAGCCCGGTCTGCTTCAGGTAATCTGGTGTAATCGAAAGCGCGATCATATCGCCGATGGCTTCATGGAAACCGTCATGCGCGCCGGTGGCATTCAGAAAACTCTCTTTCTGGTAGGCGCGCTGATAAATATTATGACCAATCTCATGGTGAACCGTGGAGAAATCCTCCCCGGTGACCTTGGTGCACATCTTAATCCGGATGTCATCTTTACCGTCAAGGTCCCAAGCCGAAGCATGGCACGCCACTCCACGGTCCTTAGGTTTCGTGAACAGTGACCGGTCCCAGAAAGTTTGTGGCAGTTCCTCAAAACCAAGCGATGTGAAAAAGCCCTCGGCAGCACGCGCCATCTTTTTGGCATCGTAGCCTTTATCAACCAGCAGCTTGGTCAAATCGTAACTTTCAGCGCCGCCCTCAGGTTTTACTAACGGATATATATTACCCCATGTCTGCGCCCACATATTGCCGAGCAAATGTGCAGGAATTGCGCCGCTATCGGAAACCACCCTGTCGCCGTAGTAATCTGAAAGTTCAGCCCGCACGTGACAGTGCAGTGCTTCGTAAAGCGGTTTCACCTGCCCCCATAAGCGGTCCGCTTCTGACGCAAAGGCAGCGGGTGACATATCGTAATTTGATCGCCACATGGTGCCAACATTGTCGTACCCAAGTTCTTTCGCGCCTTCGTTGGCGATGGCTACCATCTGGGCATAATCATCTCTCATCGGCTTGGCGATAGACCGCCAACCGTCCCATGCTTCCAGAAGCCGCTCCGGATTGCGGTCGCTGGCGATGATGTCAGACACATCGCCCAGCGTTTTTTCTTCGCCGTCCATCGTCACTTTGCCGGTTGCGTACACAGAACCAAGACCCGCCTTTATTGTCGCAAGCTGCTCAGTTTTAGCGGCGTCCTCCGGGGCTGGGAGTGTCAGCGCCAAACTCAACTTGGTAAATTTCCGCGAAATGTCAGCTGGCATTTCCATATTCTGAAAACGTTTGGCCTTGGTCGCAAGTGCTACACCAAGCTGGATATATTTTTTGTCAGCTTCCGCAACCAGTAAGTTGGTATCTTGGGTAATGAAGTTATTCTGCACCCAGGAAACACGTTCCAGATACAGGCCGGTTTCTTCAAGCTGAGCTTCGGCGTCCGAGATAAAAGCTGTGGCCTCTGCAACTGTCGGGCCCACGGCTTTCGCAGCGTCCGATTTTTCAGTTTTCTGTTCCCCACAGGCCACGAGTGACAGGGTCATAATTGATGCCACTGCTATGCGTGACAGCCCCGATTTCAAATGCGCCATATCTTGCCCCTAATATACTGTAGCGCCTCGCTGAAATGCAGGCGTCTATGTAAATTGGATCATGCAAGTTGATCACAGAATGTCAACCATTCCCGGCATCGCGGTTAACCTTATCTTAGTACGATTAGGGCACGATGGGCGAACAGGAAATAAGGGGTTTTTCTCTGCAACTCGGGTCAGGATCCGCGCATGTCATCAGTTGTGAAACCATTGACTAATTCGGATAGCGCTGTTGTAAGCAGCGCCGAAAATGATGACTTTTTTTCACCTCTTGAACCGCTTAGTGGGGCAAAGTATTTCGAACGCCTTTCCCAAAAGGCCTGCAAAATTTTCAATGCCGACATCGCTTTCATCGGAACGCCGCACACGGGCGGCCTGCTCATGCAGCCACTTGGTTTGATGGCTGACGGCAAGCGGCAACCGGCCAAAAAGTTTGAGCTTGCAGCAGGGTTATTTGAGCAAGTCGCTGCGTCTGACCCTTTCCTTCACCTTGATGATGCTCAAGACAAATATCCTGGCTATGCAATATTATCTGACCACGAAATCCGCGGTCTGCTTGCATTTCGGCTTACAGACGAACAAATGCAGCCCATAGGCGCGCTCATAATTATGCGGCGGAAACCTATAGAAACATCTGAAAGTGACTTAAGGCTGATCAGCCAAATACTGCCGCGCACTTCAGTGGAACTCCAGCATCACCAAGCGGCAGAAAAGACCAAAAAAGGCTTGAGCAACGCCTTGATGCTCAGCCATTCAAAGTCAATGTTTATGGCCAACATCAGCCACGAACTACGAAATCCACTAAGCGCTATCATTGGCTATGCGTCTTTGATCCGGGACAGGCAGGTTGACCACCAAAATTCAATCGAATACGCGAATGAAATCTGTCTCGCCGGCGAGGAGCTTCTGGCAATGATCAGCGACATTCTTTCGCTTTCAACACTTGAGATATCACCGGAAGCGGTCGAACTGACAGAATTTGATATTACCGAGGTAGCGCGCACAGGTAGACGGCTGCTGCGCGAACAAGCGGCGGCCAAAAACCTGACGCTCCTACCCGTAAGCCGGAGTGAGCCGCTTTATGTGCTTGGCGATAGTAGACATACTAAGAAAGCGCTGCTGAACGTGATCAACAATGCCGTCAAATATACCAGCATGGGCGAAATTGAAATCAGTGCCGAAGCAAACGAAGAAGGGGAAGCCGTTATTTCAGTTCGCGATACCGGCGTCGGCATGACAGAGGCACAGCTCAAGCAAGCCCGCAAAAAGCTTGATAGTTACGAAAGTGCTTACGACATTCACGAGAACGGCGTTGGCCTAGGCATTCCGCTCACCCATCTGCTGATTGAAAACCAAGGCGGCCGGGTCGAGTTCGATAGTGAGCAAGGCAAAGGCACCACAGTTAAACTCATTTTCCCGAAGGAAGTGCTAACAGGGGCGACGGGCGACTTTATTTAGCCGCCCCGCTTCAAATTCCGTGTTTCTCAACAAGCTTTAGTCAACAGACATCAAGCCCTGATTGAGGAGCGATTCTGCAATCTGCACTGCATTGAGCGCGGCACCCTTCCGCAAATTGTCAGAAACAACCCATATATTCAGGCCGTGCTCGACAGTAT
>JAESRJ010000212.1 GCA_016764715.1 Kordiimonadaceae bacterium
AATTGAATTCAATTCAATACCCGAACTACCTTCTTTGCAAAAGYCCTTCGGGTCTGGTTTYGCTGCGCTGTAGRCCAGATGGCYCTGCGGCTGCTTACAATAGAGAAACGGATATAGGAATGGTCACGGAAAATCAGATAGCACATTGGCTCGGTGGGCGCAGTTTCGCTGACATCCGGAAACAATATGACCGGGACGGCTATATGGTTTTTGAAAATGTYCTGAGTGCGRAMCAAGTGGCNNMRRSGCGCGNNSRGCGCTSGAACCGTATTTGSMAGAAACYAACCGKGGCCGTAATGAYTTTGAAGGSCTGAAGACCAACCGTATTTATGCGCTTCTGGCGAAAGGCCAGATTTTTTCTGATCTGATCACGCATCCGCTTGCGCTCGCTTTTGCGGAGGCTGATCTCGGCGCGTCGTGCCTGCTGTCGGCTTGCCTTGCCATTAAGCTTCACCCCGGAGAAACTGTTCAGCCGTGGCATTATGATGATGCCCACATGGAGTTCCCGCGGCCCCGGCCTGCGTGGGGCGTTAGCACCTTTTGGGCGCTTGACGATACCACTGCTGATAACGGGGCAACCGAAATTTTACCCGGCAGCCATGCATGGCCTGACAATCACATTACGGGGTCTTCGGATGGCAGCTCGTTTACTGACACAAAAATGCGAAACGTCGAGGATGATCCYGGCTTCCGTACCGATGCAGTTAAAGCCACCATGCGGGCGGGCTCGTTTATGGTTGCGAAAAGCACTTTATGGCACCGGGGCGGAGCGAACAAGTCTGACAGCCCCCGGCTAATCATCACCCCACAATACTGTGTTGGCTGGGCGCGTCAGCTGGAAAATATGGTGCTGGCTGTCCCTAACGAAATAGCAGCGAAATTACCGCAGCGCGCACAGGAACTGATGGGCTATTCGATCCACCAGCCATTTATGGGGTATGTGGACGGCATGCATCCGGCTCGTGCCCTTTCTTCTAGCTGAAAGCGAGCTTAGCACCCTAGGGTTTGAGGGTATTTACGYACGCTAAAGTGCTTTAGTCTGCCGGCGGTGTTCTGCGCCGYAAATAAACACCACRAACACTAAAAACATGCGTGCTCGGCGCTARGCTTTAAGACTGCGCTAAGGAAAATTCATTATACTCAAAGCGGGTAAAATCTGATCTGAAGAAGATTGTGATATATGCGTTTTGATTAGCACCACCAAATCGAAATGGGTCCTTTCTTCGTTTGCAGCAAAATTCTTTTGCTTCAACGGCCTAGCGAAATGCGTCAGCCTATTATTTTGCATAATTGCGCCCTTGTACCTACCGAATGAGGTCGCGGCGGCGGAGGCGCCAACATCCGCCGCCATTGGCCCGCCTAACGAATTGCTAGTGCCCGCGGCCAAAAAGCCCGTCAATTTCCGGGAACCGCTCCGGTTTGGCGCGGCGGATTTCACGCCTTTGGTTTATATGGAGGGGGGCGTTCTGAAGGGTAAGATAGYTGAGCAAAGGCGCGAGCTGATGCGAGAGGCCGGGCTTGAAAGCACCGAACATTTCATGCCGCTGAGCCGCCTATACCACGAAGTGAAGCTCGGCGAAGGCAGTATTGATGTGTGGCTGTCGATTGATATTGATAGCATGAATAAACTGGGTATCCCGGTGAGGCCAACGATTTTCGAGCCCATCAAACTGCATATCATTGGGCTAAAAAGCAAACCCCCGAGCATTGAAGGCTTACGTGTTGACGCCCTGGTGACCATCATTGGTTACAAGTATGCGGGGTTGGTGGATAAACTGAAGGAACGGGAACCAAGGATGCGCGTGATCGCGGTACCTGACCATACGGCAGCGCTGCGAATGCTGAAGGCAGGCCGCGCGCCYTATRTSMTSGATTACMKRYSRCCSTYKSWWSMKKAWGCKGMGAAGSYGGGMMTTGTGGGGCTGAAAACCACCATTTTGTACGACACGCCGCTTTATCTTTTCGTTTCCCGAAATTATCCGAACCCAGAAGCCTTGGCCGAAAAGCTGAGCCATGCTGCTGAACGGATAATTACGCGCCAATCTCGTGGAAAAACGGAAGAGGTAAAAGAATGAGCCTCTTGAACTTAGTCCCTGTGCGCGCACTGATGCAGCGCGGCATTTTTATTCTGGCAGTCAGCGCAGCGCTGCTTATTTCACACGCTGCAGGGGCCACTGAAGCGGAAGAAATTCAAATAAAGCCAATCAGATTTGGTGTTACTGATTTTATCCCCCGAGCCTACACTGAAAATGGCGTCTTGAAGGGGAGCACTCTGCTCCGGGCGCGGGAGTTAGCTGCAGAAGCGGGCCTCACAACAGTCGAGCTTTTGATGCCAATAAGCCGGCTTTACCACGAGGCCAAATTGGGTGAAGGCACCCTCGATGCGTGGGTTTCGATTGATATTCCAAGCCTAACGAAGCTTGGCGTGTTGGTGAAGCCCTCCGTTTTTGAACCGTTAAGGCTGCACCTTTTTAGCTTGAATAGCTCAGTACCGAGTTCAATTGATGACCTTGAAGTTGACGCGGTAATCACACTGCTCGGCTTTCGGTTTTCGGGTTGGGTCGATCGTCTCAAGTCTAAGCGCCCCGATATGCAGGTGCTAACTGTGCCTAATCATATCAGCGCGTGGAGAACCCTCAAAGCGCAGCGTGCGCCTTATTTTCTTGCCTATAAATCCCCGTCATTATTTTATGCTGAACAATTGGGCCTAACTGACTTTAGAAGCATAGAATTGGCCGTGACGCCGCTTTACTTTTTCATCTCAAGAAACAACCCCAACGCCGAGCTTATCGCCAAGCGCTATAGTGAAGCAGCCAAACGTATTCTAGCGCGCGAGGTGCTGGAAAAATGATGCGGACGATTTCGCATATTTTGTTGGTATTCTTTGCACCTATTGCCGTGTTTTTTTTGGCAGAGCCAACATATGGGCACCACACCTTAGCCCCGGCTCCGTCCCAAACCGCAATAACAGAAATTGCTTGGCCTGCTGAAGTCGTAATAGTGCCCAAAACAGAGTGGAAAAAAAGGTCGCCGCTGCGCATGGGGTCGCAGATTTTCAGGCCGATTATGTATCTTGAATACGGTGAGCCAAAAGGCATTCAGATTGAGCTGCAGCGCGAGCTGATGGAAGAAGCCGGGCTTGCTTTTACCCAGCGCTACCTACCAATAAGCCGCCTCTACCACGAGCTCGCTTTGGGCAAAGGAAATGTTGACGCTTGGATTTCCAGCCAGGTTCCTGCGGCCGAAGAGCYTGGTTTCCCCGTTGTGCCTTCAATATTTATAGAGCTGGATGTCTCGCTCTTTGGGCTTGCCGGTAGCGATCCGCCGAAGGTTGGTTCATTCCGCGAGAAARGATTGATCACTATCATCGGTTTTAAGTTCAACGGCGTAATCGACCAGCTGAAGAACCGGTTACCCGATCTGAAAATACTGGCTGCGCACGGACATTCACAAGCCTTCAAAATGCTTAAGGCCGGACGTGCACGGTATTTGATCGACTATTACCTTCCCGGTATTGATGCGGCGCAGTCGCTAGGCATGCGGGACGTCGCGCATGTGACGATCTATAAACAAGCCACCTCCCTGTATATTTCGCGCAACGTACCAGATGCCGCCCCGTTGCTGGAGAGGCTTGGCAAAGCATCAGAGCGTATTTTGGCACGGCGGGCATTGCAGGCCGTGCGCACAAGTACAGGCAAAGACAGGGAGGGTGGAGAATGAGATATGCACCCCCTAAGATACTCTGCAGCTGCCTTTCCGGGGGTTTGATTGTTGCCTGTTTGTGGGTCGGTGCCGGTGCTGCCATCAGTGAAGGGGCCAGTGCCAATTACGCCTCCAGTGACCGGGTCAATGCCACYAGTGAKTTGGCGGGGAYWARCACRCCGCTAAAGGTTGTYGCSTTTAATTTTAAGCCRGTTACYTATWTRGARAACGGTGTYGCKAARGGCATYCACTCWGAGATGCTGCGGGARCTGATGGCCGAGGCTGGGCTCAACTTTGARGTTGTTTTCATGCCGCCNGGGCNGGATCTACAGCGAGCTGGCCCGGAGCGAAAGGCGGGTGGATATATGGCGGTCGGCCCGCTTTGCAAAAGCCGTAAAWCACGGGCTGGAAGTTACACCAACAATTTTCCTTCCCTTGCCGCTTGGGCTGTTTGGGCTGGCGGGGAACAAGCCGCCTAAAATAACTGCTCTAACGGCCATGCCGCTGATCACGATTATGGGTTATTCSCTGGGCGGTGAGGCGGATAAATTGCAAAAACGCGTGCCGGGCATGACCATGCTGTACGCCAACGGCCACGAGGCTGCCTTTCGCATGTTGAAGGCTGGTCGTGCCCGCTATGTGCTCGATTATTGGCATCCGGGCATGATGACGGCGAAGCAGCTAGGCATTGGAAATGTTGCTTACACCGAAGTGTTCAGCCGCCCAACTGTGCTGTGGGTCGCCCGAAAGCACCCGGAAGCGGGGGCTTTGGTTGCAAAGCTAGGCGAGGCATCAGCTCGTATTCTTGCGCGCCGCGCAAATGCAGCGCAGGCAAGCCAATCCCACGGAAAAGAGACACCGGTGGAGGCTGCCGGGAAATGAACAATACCGCCACATCACAAGGGGCTTGCAGGAACGCGTTAATGCCGGTGTTTCTTGTGGCATACTGGTTGCTTTTTCCCGCGGGCGGGGTTTGGGCGGATGAYRGCATCCGGCAACCGGTTAAAACGGCGTTCTGGWCMTTTAAACCCATGTCTTATGYGGAAGACGGCGTGGCAAAGGGCATTCATGTCGARCTACTAAAGGAACTTATGCAGGAGGCCGGGCTTCAGTACGTTGAAACTGAAATGCCGATCAGGCGTGTTTATCAGGAGATGGCCACTGGAAACCTTGATGGTTTCAGGTCCGCCGCGTTTGAAAGTGCCGCGGAAATTGCAATTGCAGTAGAACCCCCAATTTTTTACCCCGTGCGTTTACAGCTATACGGGCTGGGGGCAGATAAGCCGCCTGATATAGCAAGTATAGAGCCTTCTATCCTGATCGTGAYCGCGGGGTACAAATACGGCGGTGTTCTAGGCCGCCTGCTGGACCGCCACCCCAAGATGACTGTGATCAATACCAATAATCACACATCGGCGTTTCGACTGCTGGCCGCAGGCCGAGCGCCCTATGTATTGGACTATTGGTTCCCCGCTGAARACGCGATCAAAAAGCTCGGCTTGGTGGACATTGCGYGCACTGAAGTGTTTAGCAAACCCGTCCGTTTTTATGTAGGCAAGAAAACGTCGAACGCGTCGCTGCTGGTGGAAAAGCTGAACGCGGCATCCCGGCGCATACTCGCCCGCCGCCCAGCGCAAAAGACTATGGAGAAAGCAGGTTGATGAGGACCACTGGCATTAGATATACCCAAGCCTTGAGACATTTTTTAACAGTCTTCCTTACTGCTGTTTTAGGACTGACTTTCGCTGCAACGGCTGCAACGGCTGCCGGGCGTACCGCGCGCGGGCATTCTGATGTGCCGCTGCGATTTGGCTCGCAAGAATTTAAACCGATGATTTATGTGGAAAACGGCGTTGTAAAAGGCCTTCAGATGGAATTGAGGAACCAATTGATGGCCGAGGCGGACTTGCCTTACACAGACAGGTTCTACACCCAGATCAGCCGCCTATACCACGAAGTGGAGCTGGGTAAAGGCAACGTCGACGCATGGATGGCGGCAGAACTACCAAGTCTGGTTAAGCTCGGCATTCCGGTGAAACCCACAATTTTTCTGCCGATCCGCCTTCATATTTTTGGCTTGGGCGGAACGGAGCCGACGGTGATCGAAACGCTTGAAATTAAAGCTTTAATTACGGTGATAGGCTATAAATTTGCGGGCATACCGGGCAGGCTTAAAGAACGTTTACCAGCCATGCGCATTCTTGCTGCGCCCACGCATATAACAGCTTTCAGGATGCTTCGGGCACAGCGCGCGCCGTATGTGATTTCTTATTTTACCCCGGCCGACTATGTGGTGAAAAAGCTCGACATGAAAAATGTTACGTCAACTGAGTTATCCCGCCATGTGGTGGTGCTTTATGTGTCGCGAAATAACCCTGATGCTGAGGCTCTGGTTGAAAGATTATCAAAGGCTGCAGAGCGCATTCTTGCGCGGCGAAAAAACGAGGATKCAAACGAAAATGAAGGCCAGAGGGAGGGCGGAAATTGATTTATCCCTCGCGATATATTCCGGACTTAGTGCGCACAAGCGCGGCTCTTGTACTGTGCAGTGCCGTGTTGGTTGCAGGGGCCTCGGGCGCGGCTTGGGCCGTTGATGAGGAAATACCGCAACCGCTGAAGGTGGCGTCTTTCGATTTCAAACCGATTTCTTACCCAGAGGACGGCATTGCGAAGGGCATCCACGCTGATATGATGCGCGAGCTGATGGCAGAGGCAGGCCTTACGTTCACGGTTACCTTCACGCCGCCCGGCCGAATTTACAATGAATTGACGCGTAGCAGCGGAACAGTAGAAGTGTGGCGGTCTGCCCGCATTGAAAAGGCCGTTGAGCTCGGCTTGCCAGTACTGCCCACAATATTTTTGCCATTGCCGCTGATGCTTTTTGGGCTTGCCGGAAATAAGCCGCCGAAAATCACCGAGCTAACGGCGCAGCCACTGATTAGTATTTTAGGCTACTCGTTTGGCGGCGAGGCGGACCGGCTTCAGGMACGTGTGCCSGGCATGCAGATATTATACACAAATGGCCACACGGCGGCCTTCCGCATGTTGAAGGCAGGGCGCGCTAAATATGTGCTCGATTACTGGCACCCGGGCATCGTTACGGCTCAAGAACAAGGTATTGGCGATGTGGCCTATACGGAGGTGTTTAGCTTTCCTACAATATTGTGGGTCTCGAAAAAAATGCCTCTAGCCCAGCAGCTGATTAAGCGGTTAAGCGCGGCCTCCATTCGTATCCTTGAACGGCGCAGAGCAACCGAAAAAATAAATGAGGCCGGAAAATGAAAACCGCGCCAACAGTATTGCAAAATGGGCAAATTCTGACTTGGGCGGCACTGTTGGTTGCGGGCGGTCTGTTTTTCTTTGCGCTGGTTGCTATCCCTGTTTTGGCCGAAGACACTTTCCGGGAACCGGTACGGTTCGGCTCGCAGGAGTTTAGGCCCTTAACCTACGCAGAGGACGGCGTGCTGAAGGGCATTCAYGCCGATATGCGCCGAGAGCTTATGAAGGAGGCAGGGCTTGCTTTCACAGATGTTCTTATTCCCCTTAGCCGGAAATACTACGAAGTAAAGCGGGAGAACGGCAGGATAGATGCATGGACATCAATGGATATCGACAGCGTCAAAGCGTACGGCGTTCCTGTTCGGCCTTCTATATTTCTGTCTGGCCAGCTTTCTCTGTTTGCGCTTGCCGGCACGAAAATACCCGCAATTGAGGGCCTGCGCACAGGCGGCCTGATTAAGGTGTTTGGTTACAATTACAATCATGTTGCTGACGATATTGCTGCTGCAGCGCCTGGTATGCAGATAGTGGACGCGCCCACCCACCAGCTTGCGTTTCGTATGTTGAAAGAAGGCCGTGCACGGTACTTACTGGATTATTGGCAACCTGGCATGTTGGCTGCCCGAAATGAGGGGATCGATGATGTCGCTCATATCGAAATTTTAGATAAGCCAATCGTTGTTTTCATTTCGCACAAATATCCGAATGTGGAGGCGCTGGTCGCTCGGCTAAGCGCGGCATCCAAGCGCATATTGGCCCGCCGCGAAGCGCTGGCGATCGAAGAGGGCGCCCATAAATGAAGGGATTCCGATCCATACCCAATATTGGTGCTCTTTTTCTGGGGGTGTTTTGTGCTTTTGCGGCCTTACACCCTGCCGCGTCACAAGACCGTGCAGAGCTATCAATCATACACGGTTGGCAGGATCTCAAACCRATGGTCGAGAGAAAGAGCGACCCAACAAGGCGCAGTTATGTTAGGGCGCAGCAGGAACTGTATAAGGAAGCAGGCCTTGATTATGTCGATAWATATTTCCCCTCGCACAGCCGCCTCCATCACCAGTTGAAGATAGGGAAAGGCGGCGTTGATGCGTGGATTTCCAGTATACAGCCCAGCTTGAAAGTGCTCGGCGTGCCCGTTCAGCCAACAACCTTCCCGCCGCTGCAGTTGCAGTTTTTTGGCCTTGTGAGCAACAAGCCACCAACGGTGGAAAACTTGCAGGAAAAGATACTGGTAACGGTGATGGGCTTTAAATTTAGTGGCCTGCTGGACCGGCTCAAGATGGAGAAACCGTCGATGAGAATAGTGAAGGCTGCCACCCATACGGCAGCGTTTCACATGCTAAAATCAGGGCGCGCTCCTTATGTGCTTGATTACCGTGGGCCTGCGCTCCATGCGGCCCAGGAAGTGGGAATTGGTGCTGTGTCGTCTACGCACATCGCAGAGTATCCGCTGTTCGTCTACATCTCGCGCAACCATGCTAATCTGGATCAATTACTCGCTCGTTTAACCGCGGCTTCGAAGCGCATATTGGCCCGTCGCGAAGCGCTGACAGGTAAGGAAAAGGGGCAGAAATGAAACTGATCTCAGCCGTCCCTGCACGTATATCCCTGCTATTTATGGGTTTCTTTCTCTTGGGTGCCGCTTCTTCTGCCGTGGCTGCGCAATCGGGCGCTGTGGAAGCGCCAATCAAAGTGGGTTGGCAGGATTTCAAGCCAATGATCTACAGCGAAGGCGGTGTAACAAAAGGCACTTATGTGACCACAAGGAACGAGCTGCTGGCAGAAGCAGGCCTCGAATATACAGACATTTTTTACCCGCAGATCAGCCGCCTATACCACCAGCTAAAAATCGGCAAGGGCGTGGTTGATGCATGGGTTTCCAGCGTGCACCCCAGCCTTGAGGCACTCGGCGTACCYGTTGAGCCGACAACCTTTGCCCCTATTCATATGCAGCTGTTTGGTCTTGCTGGCAACAAACCACCATCTATTGAAGACCTGAACGAAAAAGTTCTGGTAACAGTGATCGGTTTCAAATTCAGCGGCTTGCCGGAACGGCTGGGCCTTGAGAAGCCCTTGATGCGGATAGTGAAAGCCGCAACCCATAAAGCCGCCTTTCAAATGYTAAAAGCGCGCMGAGCGCCCTACGTGCTTGATTACCGTGAACCGGCRCTTCATGTWGCCAGAAAACTGGGYATCGGGGAYGTRTYCTYCACGCCYATYGCYGACTATCCGATCTTCTTCTAYGTCTCGCGCAACCACCCMCWTATGGAACAAYTGGTYGCSCGCATAAGCGCYGCRTCRAAACGCATTTTAGCGCGGCGCGAAGCATTGAAAGGGACGCTGGAAAAATGAAAACTCTTCAACGAAAATTCCTGTCAGGCCTGATTTTGAGTATCTTTTTTGGGCTGTCGCCTGCAACCCTAATTGGTGTTGGCAGTATGACATTATTTGCGTCTGACGAGATCCGGCAGCCGATCGTGATCGGGTGGCAGGAGTTTAAGCCGTACGCTGTGCTTGAAAATGGTGTGCTGAAAGGTCGCTCCGCAATTGAGCGTCACCGGTTGATGCTGGAAGCTGATCTGAGCTACCGGGATGTGCTTGTTCCATCAGGCCGCATGTTGCAAAGGTTAAAGACCGGCAAAAGCGAAATCGATGTTTGGGTCTACACCAAAACAGCCGAAATTACCGCTTTCGGTATTCCCGTAGAACCGCGTGTTTTTTCTGTCATTCGATTGCAGTTGGTTGGCGGTGACGACAAGTCTCCGCCAACACWAAACGAGTTTGTTGGACCCGTTCTTATCACGGTGAAAAGCTATAAATATTCTGGCGTTCTTGCTGCTTTGAAACAGCGACTGCCAGGGCTGACAGTGATCGAAGCACCGGATGTTGACCACGGCATGCACCTGCTAAGGATGAAGCGTGCGCCGTATTTGCTGCATTACCGGCCCCCTGTGATGGAGGCGGCTGCGCGCATGGGCTGGAACGAGGTTGCCACAACTGACATCTATAGCCTTAAAACCTATATGTTTGTGGCAAAGACCCACCCACAAGCGGACGCCCTAGTGAAACGCCTTGCGGAGGCATCAGCAAGAATACTGAAACGCCGCGCACAAATAGTCGCCGTAAAAGCGGCAAGAAAATGAGAAACATTCTCTGCTTAGTTGCGACCTTTCTTGGTTTGTTTTTTGCTGTCGGGTTGCCCGCCACGTTCGCTAGTGCTGAGGGGCCTATCTCGGCCGAAAATGGCATGTCGGGCCTTTTGCCGCAAACCTCTTTGGAAGCCAGTCAAATATTCTATTCAATCTTAGAAGCGCGGCAGGTTTTGCCCGAAGATTTTGGGCTAGAACGGCACGGCCGCGTCATGACCGCTGCGCGCCCTTACCTGCGGTTTATACGACAAAAAGACAGTGCTGATTATGCCAAAGACCCTGCACCGTTTAGCAACAGGCCGTTACGGTTWGGCTGGACTGAGATTGAGCCGTTTTCTTACCCGGAAAACGGGTCGGTCAAAGGCGTGTTTCTACCGCSTCGAGACGCAATGTTTGCGGAGGCYGGCCTKACTTTCGAAGATATRTTTTTCCCTCAAGCCAGCCGACTTTATCATAATTTGGYGCTGGGAAAAGGCWATATTGATGTTTCCGYATCRCCAGWGTCGCCCTCTAGATCAAAGGACGGAATTCCTATTAGGCCCTCGGTTTTTCCTCTAATAGAACTCAATTTGTATGGTCTTGCTGGTAACAAGCCTCCAGCGATTGGGGCGATGGRGTTAACCGRCCTTATTTCACAAATTGGGTATGACTACGCCGGGTTGATGAGGCGCCTGGAAGCACGTGTGCCGCAGGTGAATATTATCCGGGTGCCAACGGTTGAAATTGCTTTTCGGATGCTTCTGGCCGGGCGTGTACCCTATCTGATCAGCTATAGCGCGCCAGCAAAAAGTGCAATGAACGAACTTGGCTTAGTAGATATCGAATTTACCCGTATTTCCAGCTTCCGTCCGGTGATCTATATCTCTAGGAACCACCCGCAGGCAGAGGCATTAGCTGAACATTTAAGTGCAGCGTCGCAAAGAGTTCTTGCGCGCCAAAAGGCAAAAGGCAAGGGGGCTAAAAAATGAGAATAATTACCACCATAATCATGGTTTTTTGCGGTGTGTTTATCGCTGCTGGGTCGCCTGTTGCTCTGGCTTCCGATGACAAGCGGGCACCTATCAGAATTGG
>JAESRJ010000213.1 GCA_016764715.1 Kordiimonadaceae bacterium
TGAAGGCAAATTGCCGACAAGTTATGTGCTTGATCTTGAAGGTAAAGTCGTAGGCTTCTATCTTGGCCCCTTGAAATGGGATAAGCCAGAAGCCATTGCCTACTTTAATGCGCTTAAGCGCGGCGTGACTACTGATTAATCAGTCGAGAGTGTACGGTTTAGAGGGCCGTAGATGATTGTTACTACGTACAAACGGGCGCAACTACGCGCACCCGTTAGGTTTTTTCGCTGCTAATACCTGCAGTCCATTATGCCGCTTTAGCCGCGTTATGGCGTCCGCGCATTTTCTGTTCGAACATTTGTGATAACGCCTCGTGCACATGCGGTAGTGATTTGGCTACGGAACCATTATCAAAGGGCGGCTGCGGATCATATTCGATTGCCAGCTGAACCGAGCGCGCCACGTCTTCATGTTGCATATCTGCGAGCAAATACAGAGCCATGTCGATGCCTGCGGAAACACCGGCTGCCGTGATGATTTTACCTTCTTCGACCCAGCGTTCGGCTTGGTATGAAGCGCCGAATTCGTTGAGAATGTCTGCGGCGGCCCAGTGTGTGGTGGCCTTCTTGCCGTTGAGTATTCCAGCTGCGGCCAGGATTAGAGAGCCCGTGCAAACGGATGTAGTGTAAGTGGTTGTCGCGTGCATTTTACGAACCCAGTTGAGGGTTTCTTCGTCGTAACATAGCGGTGCTTCGCCTTGCCCGCCGGGGATCAGCAGGATATCGCAGGCATCGATGTCGTCGAAACCGTAGTCAACTGATATTTTGAGGCGCTCGCTGTCTGCGACAACAATGCCCTTTTCTTTAGCGACAAAAACCAGATCAACACCGGGCGCATGTGCGAGTACTTCGTAAGGCCCGATGGCGTCGAGTGCTGTGAACTCTGGGTAGAGGAAAATTACGATTTTCATGGGGTCGCTCCTTGATTTGTGGGGAAGGAAAATTGGGGGATTAGTTAAAGTTAAAGCTCTCGCGGTAAGCAGCGGGGCGTACGCCGAAACGACGTTCAAACGCCCGGGTCAAATGTTCGCTAGAGGAAAAGCCTGAGGCAGCAGCGGTGTGTGCTAGTGTTACGCCGCGGTGCTCCTCCAGCAACATGCGTGCATTTTCTACGCGAGCCTGTTCAATAAATTTGGCCGGGGTTGCGCCAATCTCTGTGCGGAAGTGGCGGCTGAAACTGCGCAGGCTCATGCCCGATTTTTCGGCTACATCTTCGACGCTCATAGGTGTACTGATGTTCTCCAGTATCCAGCGGACGGCCGCGCCCATATCTTCATCGGTTGCTGCGGTTTGGGCTTTCATTGGCCAGCTGAACTGGCTCTGGTTGCCGGGGCGTTTTATATGAACAACCAGCCTGCGCGCGGCTTTTAGGGCGATCTCACGCCCAAGGTCTTCTTCAACGATGGCCAGCGCCATATCAATGCCTGCAGTAACGCCAGCCGAGGTGATGACTTTGCCGTCAGCGATATACAGCGCTTCTGGGTTCACAGTGATGGCGGGATACTGCCGTGCGAGTTTTGCGCATAAGGTCCAGTGCGAGCAGCAAGTAAGGTCGTCTAGTACACCGGCTTCAGCGAGAAGGAGCGTGCCGGAGCACACAGACACAGTGCGCTGGCTGTGTTCGTGTGCTTCGCGTATCCAGGTGATGAGGTCTCTATTCTGAGCGGCGTCGAATACGCCGTGGCCCCCTGGTACCAACACTACGTCAAAATCTGCGGGTTGGCTTTGCCTAATGGTGCTGTCGGCTGCCATCCTGAGGCCTGAAAGGCTTGTGACTGTCTCGCTGCCCGCGCTTACGAAGCTATACTTGTAGAAACGGTCTTCCCTACCTAGACCGTGTTTCTTTTGCCAATAATAATTGGCTGCCATAAACACATCCGTGGGGCCTACTACGTCCAGCGCCATCACATCATCAAATAATATGACAGCTACAGTATGTTCTTTAAGCGCGTCCACTAGGCCAACTCCATTTCCTGATTACGAATAGAGAATACCGTAATACGGATTTGGCGTTAAGGACAGAAAATCGCAATTTAAGCCAAACTGCAATATGTTGCTCTTAAGTGTTTGCCGTCCGCGACGGGCTTTGTTTTTACCCCAAGTGGGTAATGTCGGCCGCTAGGTCATCGATTGCCACGACACTGTTTTCAGTAGTTGCTTCGGCCTTCCAGCGCTTAAAAGCAGGATATGCGTGGATGGCGTCCACATAGGCCTGCGCGGCTGGATCAAGCGCGATGCCGTAGGTGACCAGGCGGCTTGCGACCGGTGTGTACATCATGTCCGTAGCTGAGAAATTTCCAAAAAGGAAATCGCCGCCTGCGCCGAAACGCGCGCGGCAATCCTTGAAAATATGCTCTACGCGCCTGATGTCTTTTTCAACACCCTCACTGGTGGTCAGCCCAGACCATTTGCCGGCAAGGTTCATTGGCATGTGCGACCGCAGGTCGGTAAAACCAGCGTGCATTTCGTTGAAGATGCTTCGCGCATGAGCGTAGGCGTTGCGGTCAGTGGGCCACCAGAATTTTTCAGGCGATATACGGGCGCAATAATCGATAATTGCGGCGCTGTCCCAAACTGCGGCGTCGCCGTCGAGCAGGGTCGGGACGCGCTTGGCTGGGGAATATTTGACGATTTCCTCGTAAAAAGAAGGTGTGTCGAGCTCCAGTATTATTTCTTCAAAGGGCAGCCCCGTGTGCTCCACCGCTAACCAGCCGCGGAGGGACCAGCTGGAATATGTTTTGTTGGCGATGATAATTTTCAGGTCTGACACGGCTTTGCTCCTTTAGGCTTCTCGGCGGAGAGGACCGGCACTACTTGCTGTGCCGCATCCGCGCCGCTTCAGGCTGAAGCCTTTATAGGTAAGGAGCCGCGAGCCCAAGTCCAGAAACAATATCTAGGGTTTCACATCATATTCTGTAAATTTAAGTTGCTATTAAGAATTATTAGCAACAATATGATCAAACGAATCACCCTTCGGATGCTTTGCAACGCCGGCGAAGGCTGGTTCAATATTCAAGCCCGTAGCTGATACCCTTTGTAAGGACCGACCATGAAATGCTGGTGTAAACAACAGACAACGTCCCGTGCCGTTATGGGCCGAGTAGGCCGGATTTCTATCTTTGCCGCCGAAGGGAGCTGTGCTGCCAAAGCCGTTGATACTGCCTTCATGGCTGTAGAGCGGTTTGAGCAATTGATCGATCGCCACAATCAGGAAAGCGCTTTGTTCCAGCTTTGTAGCGCTACGCCTGGCACTTATTTGGCGGTACCAGATTTATTGTGGCGGCTGCTACGGCTAGCCAATGAGATGGCGTACAGAACCGACGGCCTCTTTGACATTGTTGCAGCGGGCTCTGGCGGTGCCGCCTGTTGGACAGACATTGATTTGTCGGTGCCGCGCGAGGTGCGCCTGCGGAAACCTGTGAACATGTCGGTTGGCGGCATGGCGAAGGGGTTCGCGGTGGATCTGGCCGTTGCCACTTTGAAAGAACGCGGCATCGCAGCTGGGTTGGTTGATATTGGCGGCTGTATTCGGGCTTTTGGTGCGCGCCCTTGGCGGATCGATTTTAACGCAAATCGCCGCGACGAAGAGGGGCAGGCGGATATGGCTGTGCCGCTCATCTTGCAGAATGCTGCTTTCTCGGGGTTGGGGCAGGAATTTGGCCGCGCCCGGCTGATTGATATCAGGTCAGGCAGAGTAAGTTCAACTGCAGAATGGGGCCCGAAAAACATGTTAGTACGTGCACCTACCTGTGCGGTAGCTGACGGATTGGCGAAAGTTGCCGCAACAGCCCCGGATGTGAGCGAAAAATTGCTCGCACCCTACGGGGCTGAAGCGATAATGCTAGACGCTGCGAAGGTTAGCCAGCGTCCCTAGTAAGGCGGGCTTTAACCCGCCCGGATTATAGGAGGTCAGCCCGCTGATATCTGTTTCAGGGCCTCTTCCATTGCGGTGTCTGCAGGCACGTTTATGTGCGGCRTAATGCCATGGCCTTCAATGCGTGCGCCAGAGGCAGAGTAATAATCTGCAATTGGCAGGCTTAGGTGAAAACCACCTGATATGTCATACGGCTTTTGAGAAAGCATCTGCCCTGCYGTTTTCTCACCGATCAAGGTTGCGCGGCCCGATGCCTTTAGAGCGTCGGTCGCTAGTTCGGCAGCGCTGGCCGTTTGTCCACTTGTCAGCACAAAAACCGGGCCGCTATAGCGYTGMTGGKTTGCGGGTKTGAAACGSACTTTCACCARYGAGCTGCTCTGGATGTCATCCCAGAAAGTTCTGATTGACCAGCTGTCCCATGCCGGCTGGCTGGCTAACTCGGACTGTGTTGGTGCCGCCGTGTGCTCAGCGTTCCATATACGGGAAACGAAACTACCGGCGGTGAAAGGCTCTTCTATCACATGGGCGACCAACGGACGGATGGCAAARGCTCCGCCTGGGTTCTTCCGTAGATCAATGATCAGCGCCTTTGCGCCTTTTTTGGTGATTTCAGCGTAGGCTGCGCCGATTTGCTCAATGGTATCCTGTCCCATCATTGTGGATACCGTGAGCACGGCGACATCGCCTTCCCAGCTGAGCCGCGCAGCGCCGTCCCCTACTCTTAAGGTATCAAGATACTGCGCCAACTGGGTCGCAGTGCCGCGCGCTGGTGCTAGCTGAACGTGGGAGAAAGGGCCGTGCTGCCATAGCTGGTTGAAGCCTGCAATGAAGGCCTCTTTTGTATCCGCGGTTTCTGCCAGCGTCGCAACGGCATTGGCAATTTTCAAGTAGCCCGTTGTTTCAAGCTCAGAAGGGTTATAGTGATGTGCGCGGATCGTTTTGTCGATCTCCGCCGCCACWAGTTTAAAATCTTGCGGTGTTGCTTCGTTGGCTTGGGCCAAACTGGCCACTGYTACCAAGACGAAGATTAGRCCTGTTTTGAATATCGTTCGCATGCTGTCGCATTCCTTATTGTTTTAGTTCATAGGTTTTTTATCGGGTTTTTATTCGTGGGCCGCAGATGAAGGCGGCGTTTGAATAAAATGAAGGAAGCGGCAGGACAGGTCGTCCTAAATGACGATTAAGTACTTTTAAGCGGAGTCTTAAGTATCTGTTGCCTGCTTTTTGTAGGCAAGCGGGGTCATCCCTGTGACAGCTTTGAACGAGCGATTGAAGTTTGATTTGGTATTAAATCCGGCCTCAAGCATCACATCCAGAACCGAGAGCGACCGGCTCTCTGGTTCTCTGAGAAGCGACTGGGCGCGTGTGATCCTGTACCGATTTATATATTCCGAGAAATTCTGGTCAGCGGCCACGTTAATGGCTTGTGAGATAAGCCTAGGGGTAGTTTGCATTTGCCTGCCCAGTGACTTCAGGGTTAGGTCCGGGTTTAAGTAGGGCWTGCTGGCCAGCATGAAGGCATCGGTTTGCTGCAGTATTTCAGATGCTTCATCCTGCGGCATGGTGATGGGCGTTGCAGTTAATTCGATTTCGTCTTCGTTGACGCCAGCGAACAGCTCCGGCCGTTGCAGCGCATTGAAAATGATGAAATTCACAAGGAATAACAGGGCCAGAAATAAAGCCACCTCTGCCCAATATCCAGCAACCGGGTACCCCGCTGCATAGAAGCTGACGCCGATAATATTCACCAGCAATAGGACCAGTTGAAGCTGGAGTAAGTGCGAMAGCCACTGCAGGGTAATSCTGTCAWAAGCCGARCGCGTGTGCTCAAGAATAGCGCGGTACCGACGCTGCAGCGACAGAACCGACAATCCGTATGCCGCTAAGCTAATGAATATGCCWGCRGCAAAAACGAATACATGAATGTCGGATAGCATAGACGCTGCAAACACGGCAAATGCGGGCAGGATGTGGACCGCATGACGGAGCCGCAATTGGTGGTCCTTGTAGACCAAGCTGACAGCGTATGCATATAGGACCGGCCCATATAAATAACCGAGCGCAATGCCTAGGCCTCCTAACGCCGGGCCTGCGAGCCATTGGCGCACCAAGTTCAAGGCCATGTGGCTGCCCATCACCGTCAGCAGAACGCAAAGGGCTTGGTTGGCCTGCAAGTGCAGCCGTTTGCCAAAGACAAGGAAAGCTATGAACAGCAAACATTGAAAAATGATGATGATCTGTATGGTTGGTATCAGTTGGCTCATCAAAAGGGGGCTATTCTTGAAATTGGTTCATTTCTGGTTGTCTGGTGCTGCAATGTAGCATCGAAGAAATCCAGGGAACTAGAAAAAAACTCCCTTGTATGGCTATATCATCGTTATAAATGCATAAACACACCTATAGGTATTTTACTATTCTGAAAAGTAATGCTATAACACTATGAATAGAAATTATCGGGAGTCGAAAATGTTGATCACCGCACTACTCTGTTTGAATGTAGCAGCCGCCAGCGCCGTTGTTGAAACACCCTCTTTTGCAGCAGCGCAAATGAGTGTGGAGCGTTTCGTTAGCGCAGACGAAGACGCATCCACCAAGCCTAAAAAAGCTCCGGTAAAAGTGGATGAAGAAATTGAAGTTACCGGTGAACGACTGCAAGATACGTTGAATGGCTCTTTAGGGGTCGCTTTCAGGGCATTTCAAAGAGGTGATTTTGCCAAGGCGGAACAGAAGTTCGGCAGACTGGCAAGGCGCGCGTTTTCTCAAGCGTTAAAGCGAGCGCATGACCGTTCTATTACGGCGACTGTCCTAAATTTACCTCTAGGCCGAAGGGCAACCTTTACTGAAGCCGATTGGAATACCGAGGACGCGCCGCCTAGCAGTGCTCCAAATGCGCAGGCTCGCAGTCGGGATTATGTAGTAACTGCTGCCAGGTCAGAAGCGGCTGCTTCCGAGCTTTATTTTATGAAAGCGGTGGCGCAGGAACGGCAAGGGAAAGTTGAAGACGCGCTAAAATCCTACAGGAGGGCAATTCGTCTTAACAAGAAAAACTTAGACGCGAGGCTTGAATATTCGCTGCTCTCTTTGCGAAAAGGTGATCTGGAAACCGCTGGTGTGCAGTTGGCAAGACTAGAGAGGCTTCTTGATAGAAAATGTTCTGGCTCACGGTGTGGTTTTTCMYSTGNCMAKWKWCSYGMKTYANTWMMCKTGKYRSGCNGGCATACTCGAGTCTGCTTGCTGAGGCACAGGGGCAGCAATAAARACCATATTCACAAGGAGTTGGAAATGTTGATCACTGCACTGCTTTGTTTGAATGTAACGGTTGCGAGTGTTGCAATCGACGCACCGTCCTACGCCGCCGTGACACCATTAAATGCTGAACAATCCGTAAGTGCTGTAGCGGATACTCCTGCAAAAGCTATAAAAGCTTCAGAGAAAGTAGATGAAGAGATTGAAATTGCTGGCGAGCGATTGCAGAGTATTTTGCACGGATCTCTAGCGAAGGCGTTCAAGGCGTTTAGAGAAGGTAACTTTGCCAAAGCTGAGCGCAAATTTGGCAAACTGGCAAGGCGGGAGTCTTTCCGGGGAATTGGAAGAGACATTGGGCGGGAAGCGGTGTCTCACCTTTTGGATTTGCCTATCGGTAGAGGGGCTATTTTCTCTGAAACTGCGTGGGATACAGAGACCGCGCCGCCTAGCAGCGCCCCGAACGCAAAGGCCCGCAGTATTGATTTTATTGTAACGCCAGCRCACGCGGAAGCTGCCGCTTCTGAGCTGTATTTTATCACTGCTGTTACGCAGGAACGGCAAGGGAAAATTGAAAGGGCACGAAAGTCCTACAAAAAAGCAATTCATCTCAACAAAAGAAACTTAGACGCGCGCCTTGAATATTCGCTTCTCTTGCTGCGAACGGGTGATCTAGAAACTGCTGGCGCTCAGTTAGAAAGATTAGAGAAGCTTCTTGATAGCAAATGCTCCGGCGTACGGTGTGGTTTTTCACCTGAAAGTGAAGTGCGTTACGGTCTTATCGAGCAGGCATACTCGCGCCTGCTTGTTGAGGCTACGCTGCGACATTWAAACTTTGGCAGTAGCCGGAAAAGCACCTGCGGTAGCGGGTGCCTTTTTTTTGACCGATTAAAGTAGTTTTGCTGAGCTTGCGTAGTCCTTTAGGTCTATGCCCTCTTTTTGACACACCTTCTGAACGGAAGTGCGAGTGGAGAGTGCCCGTAAATATCGGCCAAGATGCCGGAAGGAAAGCGGTGGGGTTGTGAACTTGCGGCCCCAATTGGCTAGCATGAAAAGGTAAAAATCACAGGCAGTTAGGTGGTTGCCCACCAAATAGACCTTACCTTCCAACTCATGGTCAAGCAGCCGAAACATTTCGGTAATGCGGGTTTCCTGCGCCGCCGCAATAGCAGCAGAACCTGATGCATCTTCTGTGTGTTTTTCAGGGTAGAAATATACCATCAGCTCGGCTTGTAGCGTATTGGTAAGATACATCATCCACTGAAAGAAAATTGGTCGGTCCCTGTGACCAAGCAGGGGAATTAGGGCGCTTTTAGGGTTTTGCTCAGCCAGATAAACGCAAATAGCAGGGCTCTCAAAAAGAACTAAGTCACCGTCCACGAGCGTTGGAATTCTGCCTGCGGGGTTTAGCTTAAGATAGGCTGGGGACTTTTGTGCTTCAGATTTGCGGTCGACCAGCACGAGCTCGAAATCAACGCCGAGTTCTTCAAGCAGTAGGTGGGGGGCAACGTTCGCATTCCCTGGGTAATAATAGAGCTGATACACTGGGATAGTCCTTCATCATGAATGCGAAAATTTCTAAGCATATTGATGGGAAAGGTGAAATTTGAAAACAGCGGCTCAAACAAATTGACCGCTGCTTCGAAATAGTGGCGTGCAATAGCAGTTAGCGGGTTGGTGTTGGCTCACCTTCGCCGCGGTAATCATAAAAGCCGCGCCCGGTTTTCTTGCCGAGCCAGCCAGCTTCCACATACTTCACTAAAAGCGGGCACGGGCGGTATTTGCTGTCGGCTAAACCTTCATACAGTACCTGCATAATGGATAAGCAGGTATCAAGGCCGATGAAATCAGCAAGCTGCAGCGGCCCCATTGGGTGGTTCGCGCCGAGCTGCATTGCGCTGTCGATACCGTCGACAGAACCAACGCCTTCATACAGCGTATAGATAGCTTCGTTGATCATCGGCATCAGAATGCGGTTAACGATGAAGGCAGGGAAATCTTCGGAAACGATGCTTTCTTTCTTCAAACTGTCAGCAAACTGGCTGAAACGCTCGAAGGTTTCGTCTGATGTTGCAATGCCGCGAATCAGCTCCACCAATTTCATCACCGGCACTGGGTTCATGAAGTGAACACCCATGAACTTATCAGGCCTGTCGGTGCTGGCAGCTAAGCGCGTGATGGATATTGAAGAGGTGTTAGAGGCAACCATCGCACTTGGTTTCAGGTGCGGGCATAGTTCTTTGAAGATTGAGGTTTTCAGCTGCTCGTTTTCCGTCGCGGCCTCAATAACCAGATCGCATTTGTTATGGGCAGCAAGGCTATCAGCAAGCTTGATGCGGCCAAGGGCTGCTTCCATGTCAGCAGGTGTTAACTTTCCCTTGCCGACT
The DNA here is from genome assembly GCA_016764715.1 of Kordiimonadaceae bacterium. GTDB lineage: Bacteria > Pseudomonadota > Alphaproteobacteria > Sphingomonadales > Kordiimonadaceae > Kordiimonas. Next base: position 9,505 of record JAESRJ010000213.1, read on the forward strand.
TTTCGCATCATGTTTGCTTTAATCACTTCAAGCCCAGCTTTGCAGCGGTCCATCGATATGTCGCTAAGAACCACATTTAAGCCTGCAACTGAGCTTACGTGTGCGATGCCGTTGCCCATCTGCCCTGCGCCGATAATGCCAACTGTTTGTACCATGTCTGTGTTTCCGCTGTGTGTGGCCTGAAGATACTTAGAAATATAGGATGCTTAACGAATTATAGTCGAAAAAGGGTGCTTTTAGGGCACCCTTTTTCGAAGTGTTTTTAAAGCGCTGCTTCGAGCGCTGGAATGGCTTCGAACAGATCAGCAACCAACCCGTAATCAGCAACCTGGAAGATAGGTGCTTCTTCGTCTTTGTTGATCGCAACAATGACCTTGCTGTCTTTCATGCCCGCCAAATGCTGAATAGCGCCGGAGATACCAACGGCGATATAAAGGTCAGGCGCAACGATCTTGCCTGTTTGGCCAACTTGGTAGTCATTGGGAACGAAGCCCGCGTCCACTGCAGCGCGCGAGGCACCAACGGCAGCGCCGAGCTTGTCCGCAACTTTTTCAATGATCGCGAAGTTTTCGCCAGATCCCATGCCGCGACCACCAGAGATGATGATTTTAGCCGATGTCAGTTCAGGGCGATCCGATTTGGAAAGCTCAGCGCTGACGAAGGACGAAATGCCAACTGCAGGAGCGGCCGCGATGGATACCACTTCAGCGGAACCGCCTTCAGTGGCGGCTTTAACAAAGCCGGTACCGCGTACGGTGATAACTTTGATCGCGTCAGATGACTGTACCGTTGCGATAGCGTTACCAGCGTAAATTGGGCGCTTGAAAGTATCAGGGCTTACAACTTCAATGATGTCCGAGATTTGCGCTACGTCGAGGCTTGCAGCAACACGCGGCAAGAAGTTTTTGCCCGTTGTTGTTGCTGGCGCGATGATCGCTTCATAGTCGCCAGCGACCGTCAGCACAACAGCTGCAAGCTCTTCTGCAAGTGGGTGGGCGTAAGCAGCATCGTCTGCGACAAGCACTTTGCTAACACCAGCAATTTTTGCAGCGCCTTCAGCAACAGAAGCACAATCAGACCCTGCAACAAACAGGTGTACGTCGCCGTAGGCTTGGGCCGCGGTAACGGCTGCGAGTGTTGCGTCTTTTACTTCATTATTATCGTGTTCGACAAATACGAGAGCTGTCATGAGAGCACTCCCTTTTCTTTAAGCTTGCTAACAAGTTCTTCAACGCTCGCGACAATGATGCCAGCTTCGCGTTTCGGCGGCTCTTCTACCTTCAGCACCGTCAGGCGCTTGGCCATATCAACACCGTAATCAGCAGGCGTTTTCACATCAATTGGCTTACGTTTCGCTTTCATGATGTTGGGCAGTGTTGCGTAGCGAGGCTCGTTAAGGCGAAGATCAGTTGTAACCACTGCAGGAAGGTTCAGCTTCACTGTTTCCAGCCCGCCGTCCACTTCACGGGTTACGTTAACGCTTCCTTCTTCAGCAACAACCTCAGAAGCAAACGTGCCCTGCGGCCAACCAAGCAGCTGTGCCAGCATCTGGCCTGTTTGGTTATTATCGCCGTCGATTGCCTGCTTACCGAGCAGCACCATCTCTGGGTTTTCTTCAGCAACGATTGCCT
>JAESRJ010000055.1 GCA_016764715.1 Kordiimonadaceae bacterium
AAAATGTGGAAGCCGCCGTTAGAGCTGAGTAGGTTTCCAGTTCAGCGCGTCATTCAATTCGATCAACGTTAAATACCCACCAAACACGCATCCTGTATCGATGAATAGCGCAGAACCCAGCCGTTCTGGATGAGGGATAGGCGTATGGCCGTGCACCGTAAGAACAGCGGTTTTGTCGGTGAAAGCCAGTTTGTTTTTAACCACGCGTCGGCCCCAAAGCATGTGGTTTACAGATTTTTTGTCTTTCACGGCGTCGGTAATTGTAGCCCAGTCTTCGCCCGGCCATTCAGCGTGGCAGATGCCGACCTGTTTGCCGCCTTCAATATCAAGTGTGATGGCAACAGGTAGATTAATGGCCAAGCTATAGCAGTCGATAATGGCTGCGCCGGCCATCTCAGGGAACCAGTTTCCGCCGTTCATTAGCCAGTGCATCAACGAATATTGATCCTTGGCATCTAGCAGCATGGCTTCGTGGTTGCCGCGTACTGAATGGAACCAGGGTTGGCGGGTGAGCTTAAGCATTTCGTAGCTGTTGGGGCCTCGGTCGATCAGGTCACCAACGCATATTACACGGTCCTTTGTGGGGTCGAAATACGATTCGCCCAGAGCAACCAATAAGGCGTCTAGCCTACCGTGTACGTCGCCCAAGAAGAAATCGCGCCCGTCAGTATTGGCGGGCAAGTGCATGTGAAAAGGGTCTGTTGACTGCCGTTCCAAAGTATCCTTCAGATCAGCGCATCCCTTGTTTAACGAGTGTTAACCAAGAGGCGCCGTTGCTTGTTTGAGCCACGTATTGGTTACACTATCTACGATGGGGCCTAATTTCTCGTAAACGGTCGTGTGGTAGGTGTTGAGCCACGTAAGTTCAGTTTTGTTTAGTTTACTCGCATCAATTAGATTGTGGTCGATGGGGGCCCAGGTCAGGTTTTCAAACTCGAACATGTCGCGACCTTCCGCGCTTTCAGCTGGGCGTACTGTAACAAGGTTTTCAATGCGGATGCCGTATTCGCCTTCTTTATAGTAGCCGGGTTCGTTCGACAGGATCATACCCTCTTCAAGCGGTACCATCGTGCCAAATTTAGCAATGCGCTGCGGGCCCTCGTGCACTGCAAGGAACGATCCTACGCCGTGGCCAGTACCGTGGTCATAATCAAGGCCGATCTCCCACAAGGGGCGGCGGGCGATGGCATCAAGCGCCATGCCGGGCGTGCCTTTGGGGAAGCGTGTCATCGACAGCGCGATATGGCCGCGTAGCACGCGGGTGAAACGGTCCTTCATCTCGTCGGTCGGCGTGCCGACAATCACAGTGCGGGTGATGTCTGTCGTGCCGTCCAAATACTGGCCGCCACTGTCGCAGAGGAAAATGCTGTCCATCTCCAGCGGTAARTTTGTCTCTTCTGACACACGGTAGTGACATAGTGCGCCATTCGGACCGGCTGCAGAGATGGTATCAAAGCTGCGGTCTTTCAAAATCTCTCGCTTCTGGCGAATTTCCCAAAGCTTGGCGGCCGCTGATAACTCGTCAAGCTGGCCCTTCGGTGCTTCGGCCTCGACCCAGCAAAGGAATTCGCATATAGCAGCGCCGTCACGAATATGGGCATCGCGAGAGCCTTGAATTTCAACTTTGTTCTTGCGCGCTTTTGGCAGAATGCAAGGGTCCTGTCCTTCAACCAGTTTGGCACCAGCATCGCGCAGAGTTTTATAGACGAGCGCATTGTTGCTGGCAGCGTCGACGAGTATTTTTTNGCCTTCAGCGCCTAGCTTGGCAAGCTCGGTATAAAAAGCGGTGCGAGGCTCAAGCCGAACTTTGTTGCCGAGGAACATGCGCAGTTCGCTGGTCACTTTGCGTTCGTCGACAAAAAGTGTCGCTTGTTCGTTGGCGTCCATAATGGCGAAGGCGTGCGGCACTGGTGTGTTTAGCACGTCTTTACTGCGCACATTGAAGGCCCATGCCACACTGTCGAGCATGGTGATAACGGCTGCGTCTGCGCCTTGCTCGCTAATGCTGGCGGCAACTTCGGCACGTTTGGCTTCTGCTGATTTACCGGTGTATTCCTCCGGGTGACCGTACACGGCTTCAAGCGAGGCCGCAGGCTGATCAGCCCAAGCGGCGTCGATAGGATTACTGTCTACGGCAATAAGTTCGACACCTGTACTTTCAAGCGCGGCCGCAGCAAGCGTTTCCCAGGATACAGTAGCAAGCTCGGCGTCATAGCCGATACGCTGGCCTAAAGCAGTATTGTCTTTTAACCATTTGAACAGGGGATATTCTTCAAAATGGTGGCGTTCGATGTAAGTGTCGTCTACCTCAGCCACTACTTGGATTGTATAGCGGCCATCGATGAAGATCGCGGCTTTGTCCGTTAGCACAACGCCGTTTCCGGCAGAGCCCGCAAACCCCGTTACCCAGTGCAGGCGCTGAGCATAATCACCGACATACTCGCTCATATGCTCGTCGGTCAGTGGCACGATAAATCCGTCCAGGTTTTGCTTTTTMAGCTCGGCGCGCAAGGCTTCAAGATGCTTCGGATTGGTGGCCACTGTTTGTCTCCCGGTAATGGTTTTATTCTTGTAAGCTTTCTTGGCAGCGATGGACCATTTTAGCAAGCGCAAAGCAGCTTTACAGCGTGCGTGCGTGGGCGTACCAAGGTGAAAATAAGTTGATACCTTTACCAAAGGATTATTTGCCGATGTTAACCGCCCCAAAGAAGCTGATAGCGCCGAAAGCAGCGCAAAAACYMWWSAKYRMWACSSMTYWCRRYWTSWCSYWKWMCRAWMCGTACTTTTGGCTGAAGGACCCGGGCTACCCGGAGGTGAAAGACGAGCAGATCCTTGGGTACCTGAAGGAAGAGAACGAGTATTACCAAGAGGTAATGGCCCCGCACAAAGCTCTGACAGACACCCTGTTTGCCGAGATTAAAGGCCGGGTGAAAGAAGACGACGAAGGCGTACCTTGGCAACAAGGCAAGTATGATTACCGCTGGTCATTCGAAAAAGGGGCGCAGTACCGCACATGGTTTTACCGACCACGTACAGCTGATCCGTTCACTGGAGAAGGTTGGAAAACCCTGTTTGATGAGACAGAAACCGCTGCAGGGAAAGAGTTTTTCAAACTTGCGACCCTAAGTGTTAGCCCCGACGGCCGCTACCTCGCCTACAGCGTAGACGACAACGGGTCCGAGCGTTTCACTGTGAAGATCAAAGACCTGACATCGGGTGAGATGCTGTTCGATACTATCGAGGAAGTATCTGGCGAAGTGATTTGGGCTGCAGACAGTGCCGCATTTTCTTATGTGAAAGTATCCAAAGAATGGCGGCCTTATCAAGTTGCCGTTCACACATTGGGGCAGCCAGAAAACACTGTATTATTTGAAGAAAAAAATACCAGCTTCTTTGTGCATATTGCGGCGTCTAGCTCAGATAAATACCTGCTTATCCGCTCCGCCGACCATGTCACAGCTGAGACACTTTCTGTGCCACTGAGTAATTTTRSCGCTGAGCCKGTTTGCTTTGCCRAAAGACGYGAAGGCCACGATTATTATGTCGACCACGGCGGGTCGGATTTTTATATTCGCTCGAATAAGGATCACACAAATTTCTGCGTTTATAGCACAGCTGAAAGTGCGCAAGGCGAAAGCAACTGGCAGGTCGTTATCAAAGGAACTGACCGGCGGTATTTGCACGGCATGCAGGCCTTCCAAAATTGCATTGCGGTGGAAGACCGGCTGGATGGGCTTGACCAGATTTATATCTGGCGCAAAGAAGAGTGGGGCGGTGAAGGCAGCTACATTGAATTGCCGGAGAGTGTGTACGAAGTTGGTCTAGGGCATAATGCTGAGCCCGGGCAGGATTTTGTCCGTATCAGTTATTCCAGTTTGGTAACGCCGCCGGTGACGTACGACTATGATTTGGCTTCTAGCGAGCTGGTGGTCCGTAAGGAACAGGAAATACCGTCGGGCTACGACAAGTCCAGCTATGCCAGCGAACGGCTGATAGTGGTCGCCCGCGACGGTACTGAGGTGCCGGTTAGTATTGTCTATAGCAAGAAGTGGAAAAAGGGATCCGGCGCGCCGCTGCACTTGTACGGGTACGGAGCATACGGGTTGGGCATGAGCCCGGCTTTCTCCTCCGCGCGGCTGTCGCTGCTTGACCGGGGCTTTGCCTACGCCATCGCGCACATTCGCGGCGGCGATGAAATGGGCTWCRGNTGGTATCWSGAYGGYAAGCTKGARAAGCGYSMMAACANCTTTNAATGAYTTTGTSGATGNNWYGCSMRMKYTCNGANKGYTGRMRRMTATRCTKCMRARGGYSRRATMWSCATTKMSGGCSGWAGTGCSGGCGGYGAGMTGATGGGCGCGGTGATCAATCAGGCACCTGAACTGCTGAAAGGCGTGGCAATGCATGTGCCTTTTGTAGATGTGCTGAACACTATGTTGGATGCCGACCTTCCGCTTACACCACTTGAATGGCCTGAATGGGGAAACCCAATTAAGGACCCGGCGGCCTACAAAACCATCGCGGCTTACTGCCCCTACAGCAATATCGAGGCGAAAAACTATCCGCCGATGATGGTAACGGGCGGCCTGAATGACCCGCGCGTAACATATTGGGAACCTGCGAAGTGGACCGCGAAAATGCGTGACCGGAAAACTGGTGATAACCTGTTGATGATGAAAATTAACATGGGCGCTGGTCACGGCGGCAAATCTGGCCGGTTCGAGCGTTTGCACGAAGTAGCTGAAGAATATACATTTTTACTGATGTGTTTTGATTTGGCGGATAAGTAATAATAAATAACCGAACGATTGGTTTATAATTATACTATGGCGACAGAAAATACATATTCGCGCGAAAAATTAGCGCTTTCAGGCAAAGAAATCGAAACCGAGCGCCTGCGCCTTCGGCCGTTTAAACGCTCGGACGATAATGCCTTTTGGCGCATGCGCAGCAGCGCGGCTGTTATGGAGCATATCCCGCTTGATGTGGCCACCGACCGGGCAGCGCAGCTGCAGGAATATGCGGATGAGTATGCGGCAGGGGAGCGGTACAAGTTTTTCTACGCCGTAGAATGGAAAACACCGCCTGCCAAGCCCGCGCACCCTTCTGACACCATGATCGGTTGGGTATTATTCCGCCCCACCGAAGAAGGCGATTATGTCGAGCTCGGTTATTGGTTCCTGCCAGAAGCATGGGGCAAAGGCGTGGCAACAGAAGCGTCCCTCGGTATAATCCACGGCCAACGCGCCGCGCTCGGTGTACCGCTCAAAGACGTTTACGCCGAAACTTTCCTAGAGAATGACGCCAGCCGAAAAGTGTTAGAAAAAGTGGGCTTAGAGCTAACCCAYCAGGGCTTTAAATATGGAAAACCCACAAACGTATTTCATTGGAAATGAAATTTGGCTTCAAATTTTCACGCAAAGCGACTTTGCCATCTTTAGATCTGGTAGGTGATGGCGACGACACCTACTTGTTTGAAGAAATTGAAAACTCTTTGCAAATAAAACTGGATGCTGCCGACGTAAGCGAGTGGCGGACAGTTGGTGATATATACAGGTGCTTGTTAACCAAAATCGGATCTAGTGAAGAGCATCAGGTAAAATGCGCGGGTCAAATGTCATTTTACATTGTCCGCAAAGCCCTTAAAGAATTGGTCCCGACAGCTAAGATTACGCCAAACACCAAATTCGCTGATTTGGGACTTGGAAGCCACAAGCTCTTAAAGACGTTACTCTCCGAAAAATATCAGCTGAGAGCGCCAAACACTGACCTCTCAGGCATCGGGTGTCTTGGCATCACGCTTGTCTGGGTTGTTGTTGGATTTTGGCTAAATAACAACGGCTTTACTCTTTGGTACCTAACTGTTGCGGTGGGGCTAGGACTGTTTATCCTTCATTTCTTGCCGGGTAAATTCGGCGGCACAGTAGGAGCGTTTTCTCAAAGCTTGGCGGACCAGAATTATGCACATTTTGTTAGGAACGGCGCTCGTGCAGATCGCCAAGGTTTGTGGGAGGCCCTTTCAGGCATCATTGAAAGCGAGGTCGGGTTAAATCTAGGTTTCGACAGCAACACGCTTTTGGGCCCTGAGGAGTGGTATGACATTGAGTGGTTGCGAAACTTTCGGCGTGCCCGGCAAAGTAAACATGCGCACTTGATAGATCAGTTGAGTGAAGCGCAGGATTTTCTATTGAGCCTGCAAATCTACCGTAAGGGCTTCCAGCTCTCACTTGAGAGCGACCTTAGGCGCTGGATCGAGACATTAGAACGAGAAGAACCCATAAATTTCCAAGAAGTTGAGGCAGCCTTTGCAGCGACAGGAATGTGGGGTGAACTTTCGACGAGAATTCCCGGTTGGTACACGGATGAGGCAACCGAGTTAGCTGATTTAATTTTACATGAAATCGAAAGGCTTATGCCATGAACGCAGTCAGAGCTATTAGATTTTCGCCGTGTTGAAATCGGTTTAGATATTGCACCTCCAAAGCTGCGAGATTCCCCTGTCATTCTAATGAAAAGTTGCAGTGGCCGTCTTACAACGAGGATGTAAGGTGAACAGAATGTTAGTGACCAACCTGATCTGCGTCTGTTACCCCGGGCCCCAACATAACCCTATCAACTGTCAGGCCACAACACCTCAGGGTTTTTCATCGTCTTGATCTCTAGAATGTTGTTATTTGGATCAGCGATAAAGAAGGTTTCTTGCTCATATTTATCGCCCTTGAAGCGGCGGTAGGGCTTGTCGATATAGTCTAGGCCCGCTGCTGCAATACGGCCTTTGAGAGCATCAAAATCCTCTTGTGTTAGGTGAACGCCAAAATGAGGAACTAGCACCGCGCCCATCTCAACATCATGACGGACCGCAGGCAGTTGCTCTTCGCTCTGATGCAATGTCAGTTCATTGCCCCATAAATTGACATCGACCCAGCGGCCCTTTTCACTATTTCCAAGCGTGCAACCAAAAACATCGGTATAAAACTTCACGGTAGTTTCAAGATCGCCAGCCGGAATAGCGAGGTGTAGAATAGCAGACATGGGTATCCCCGTTTCATTTCGTTTCGTTTGCAACCTTATAGCGGAAATCAGGGGAGTAAGTAAGAGCGCTTATCTGAAATACGGTAGATAGTTATCAGTATGGCTCCCGCGAAACTGAAACGTATTGTCAATTAACCAGCGTTCTTCCTGCTCGGTGCGCCAAAAAACGCTCGCACGATCTCTTACTTTCTGTGCAGTAACTTGGCCCTACGCCGGGCGCGCCCATCCCGCCGAAATATTGATCGGCCGGGGACTGTTCGTCCTGTAGAGCTAGGCGATTATGTTCCGCCGTGAGCGTACCACCACAGTGTTCAAGTGGACTTCATACTCAAATTTCAGGCCAAAAAAGTTTTGGCGCGGCAAGGTTAAGAAGTTGCTATCAATATAGTGCAGACAGTGCGTGGACTTCGCCCGTCATCATGATCAAGGGGTGAAGGATGCCTGTATGGTGTTCCGCAAACCATTTTGCTGTCCCTGCCTCATTTCCAGCTTCCAACATTTTCGCAGCTCTGTCGAAATATTCAGTGTAGAGCTCGCTTTCGTAGCCAATGTTCATATAGAGAAAGGGCTCGCTTTCATGAGGAGAATTTACGCGTGCCTTCAACCGATCTAGCAAGTGCTTGTCAAGGAGCAAGGCTGGACTGTAGGCGAAAAAGGCGTTGAAACTGGTTTCGCTGGCCGCAAAGCGGTCCATCACATAAAGGCCGCCGCGGGAATGGCCCGACAGAATACGGAAATTATTGCTGCGATAGAAATCGTCTATTTTTGGGATCAGCTCGTGGTTCAGATAGCGGGTAAATTTTTCTGCGCCGCCTTTGCTAATTTTGCCGTCATAGGCTGAGACGGCGCCGTTCCGCATAAAGTCCCGCGCGCGCTTCTTGTTGCCGTGAACAGAAACTACAATCATATCAGGCACGTCGCTGAATAAGCCGAGTATGTCAGCGATGCCAGCCGCGATCCGGTTGTTGCGTGTTTTTTCGCCGTCGAGCACATAAAGCACTGGGTAGCGCCTGTTGGGCTCGTTCGCATAACTGGTTGGCACGATAACACTGTAGGTGCGGGTTTCGTTCAAAACGCCCGACTGCAGGCTACGGTGAGTTTCGCGGTTGGCTAGGCTGTAGGAATGAAAGCTGCCAGCGATAAGCGCCAGCAAAGCCAGTATGCTGATGAATTTCGCCGTGGCCTTAAGCCATTTTTTGAATTTGCTATTCACCGCCTCGTTCTCCCTCAAGACCAAAGCTTCCTTTTACCCGGCGCTGCTGTGCAAGTGCTGCAAAGTTGGGGCTAGGCCGGTTAGGTCATACCCGGCAGCGCCTGCCTTTGTGATAATATCAGTGGGGTCTTCGCTCGCGGTGAAAGCGGAGGCCAGCCCCCACAAATTACAGCTGCGTGTACCTGACCGGCAGAAGGCAAGAACCTTTTCGTTATCCCGAAGCGCGAAGCTGGTGCTTTCAATAGCTTCGAGGGTTAGGTTCCCGCCCGCGATGGGAATATAGGCCCATGCCAGCCCTTTCCCCTGTGCGTAGGACGCAAGGCTTTCGTTGGTTGGCTGGCCATCATCTTCGCCGTCTGGCCGGTTATTGATGATGAGCGTAAAGCCATCCGCGATCGCCGTGTCAATATCGGCAGTGCTGATCTGTGGGGAAACGGACACTTGCTCGGTTACTTTTCTAAAATCGCTCATGGATGTGTCCTTAAAAATAGGGCGGCCAAAAAAGGCGTATCGGATGGGCTATCATACAGCAGACCATAACAAGGTAAAGTTTACGTCTTGGTTAATATCGCCTCCACATGACTAGGCTTTATGTATGTTGGCTAAGCCCCACTTATAGCGGTGCATTGGCATAAAAATGCCAGGCCATTAGGGCGACGCTGCTGCGGTAGGGGGCCCAGCGCTCGGCGATTGCAGCGCATTCYTTTTCCGTCGGGCGTTCTTCTTTGCCGACAATGCGGCCAATGCCGACACGTACGGCCAAGTCGCCTACCGGCATAATGTCAGCCCGTCCTAGCGAGAACATCAGGTACATATGGGCGCTCCAGATGCCGAGGCCCTTCACCTTGGTGATGGATGTGACAGCGTCTGCGTCGCTCATGGTTTGCAAGGCACCGAAATCAAGCGAGCCGTCAAGGATCGTTGCGCACAGCGAGCGCACATAGCTAACTTTTTGCCGCGAAAGCCCCGCGCCGCGCAAATCTTCGTCGCTTAGGGTGGTGTAAAAATCTGGCGTCGGTGTATCGCCGCTTAGCGCTAGTACGCGGCCCCAAATGGCGGCGGCCGCTTTCACGGAAACCTGCTGGCCAACCATGACGCGCATCAGCGTTAGGAAGCCTTGCGGGTTATCGCGCTCAGCCGGATACCCCACTTGCGCCAGCGCCGCAGCCATATCTTTATCGCGGGCGGCAAGAGCATCGAGGCCGTTCTGTATGTGCTGGGTCGTGAGCTGAAAATTTACCATTTAGGATACCATATGTTCGACGCGGGCTGATTTCACCGCTGGGACTAGTTTAAGCCGTGCCTCAAGCGCCCGAGCGCGTAGTTCGTTCAAGTGTTTTACTACCACTGTTACCACCAGCGCCCCGCTTTTGTGGCTAACGGCATTCACAGACATGGGCGTAATRTTYTGMTYTGCAAAYTCSGCGAGYACGTGYGGYAGGCTYGCKGGGCTRTTGGYWATYAAAAGRTCGAAACGGTTTATCAGRTTAAGTGGCGCAGACATGGCGCGCAGCTCCTATAAGAAATGTATATGAGGTCGAAAACAGGCCCCGGCTTCTGAAAAGAAACCGGGCACTACATTCGTGTATACATTCGCTTATATTTCGGTGCTGTGAACATTCGGCGACCCTAATGCGGCAGAAAGGTGAAATCAAGCCTAGTGTTTCGGGCGTGTATTTATGCTGTCAGAACTTGTCAGTAAGCGCCGAATTCGCCCGCTATGCCCCAGGTCATGGTAATGATCAGCAAGGCAATTGCTGAAAAGCTCAAAAGCGCGAGATGGAGCGGTACCGTTACAATCGCAATACCGTCCGGGATCGACYGGGTCTTGTTGATCAGCATSGCATACATTGGAATACTGATCACGCACATCAACCCAATATTGAGAAACGCCCGCCACAGGATAACCAGGTACGGCATGTTCTGYTCGAACAARACTTGTTGCCATAGGTAATATTCACAGGCTAGGCCGCCCAAAACGAGTAGAACGCCCGCAGTGCCCACCCGGCCAAGATTGCGCCACGTGGCGTTCACCTTGCTGGGGATGTATAAGGCGACCGAGAGCAACATGGCTATGATATAAGGGATTAGCGTTAGCACGAARAATTTGCTGCCTAGCAACCCCATATGGCCGTATTTGATACTGCCCGTAGACACATAAGCACCAAGCCCGTAAGTGCTGAACGTTAGCACCGCACCGTCCGCCGCCACATAGTGAAAAGGTTCTTTGAAAACATACTCCGTCTCTGAGACGGCGTCTTCGTGCTGCACATATARCCGCCCATTTGACGGGTCACGTATGGTGATGGTTTGYTCGCCAACGGCGCTCAATCTATCCCGCAGCCATGCTGTAATAGTATCGGTACGCAAGTACGTACCGGTAAARCTGATATGCTTGGATAGCTGTATGAGGCGCGTATCGGCCCTSCGATTATCCGGCGGCGGGGGCAAAAATTTTGCGACCGAAAGCTCAAATACTGCCGCTTTAAAGTCTTCGGTTAAACCGGTTAAGGTGACAAATGCTACACCCTGATCAGGGAATGCCATGAAAGAGGCACCAGACTGGGTACTAAGCTCCGCTGGCGGGCTCAGCCAAGGCCTGCCCCCGGTATGGTGCAAAACACCGCCCAGCGTGCGAGTTTCGCCCAGTGGGTGGAAGCGCCAGGCAAAGTGACGGGTTAGCAGAGCAAAGGCGCTGGGCTCAAGAAATCGGCCAGCCTTTGTCGTTCGGTTTCTGATCATCAGGCGCGCAAGTTCTGCAACCAAATTTCCGGTTCCTTGCATTTCAGTGAAGCGCCACAGGCTGTTGCCATCGGGGTCGACCTTCACACTGTCAACAGGCAAACCCATC